>DASQNB010000623.1:0-1850 GCA_035645175.1 Geodermatophilus sp. | reverse complement strand
GGAGCTGAAGAAGTCGCCGTCGATCTCCGAGACCCTCGACTGGGCGCAGACGCTGCTCGAGCTGGGCCTGGACACCCTCGACGAGCCGGCGGTCCGCGCGACGCTGGGCGTGGTGCTCAAGCACGCCAGCGACCAGGACCGGGCCGCGGCCGAGCTGCGGCTGAACTGATGACCGTGGCGGGGGCGGCGGGCGGGCCCGGGATGACCTCTACAGGGGGACTGGCCGGGCACCTCGACGGCTTCGTCCGGGCGGTGCGCGACGCCGGCATCCCGGTCGGCATCAGCCAGGCCGTGGACGCCGCGGAGATCCTCACCGTCGTCGACCTGCTCGACCGCGAGCAGCTGCGGCACGGCCTGGCGGCGGTGCTGCTGCAGCGCGCGGCGCAGCGGCCGGCCTACGACGTGCTGTTCGACCTGTGGTGGCCGCTGGGCGACCGGCCGGCCGCCGGTCCCGGGGACGACGCCGAGCCGGGGGAGTCGGCGGAGTCAGGGGACTCCACCCTCGACCTGCCCGACGGCGCCGACCTCGCGCAGCTCATGCGCGAGGAGCTGGCCCGGCTGCTGCTCTCCGGCGACGAGGAGGCGCTGCGCCGCCTGGCCCGCGAGGCCGTCGACCAGCTCGGCCGGACGGCGCCGGGGCCCTCGGGGCAGTCGTACTTCAGCTACCGGGTGATGCGGGCGCTCTCGCCCGACACCCTGGTCGCCCGGCTGCTGGCCGGCCTGCTCGGCGACGGCGAGCGCGGCGGGCTGGCCGAGCAGGTCGCCCGGCAGACGGTGCGCGAGCGGCTGGCCGCGTTCCGGGCCGCGGTGGAGGCCGAGGTACGGCGGCGGACGGCGGCCGAGCGCGGGCGGGACAAGGTCGCGAAGAACGCCGTCCGCCCGCTGGTCGACCAGGTCGACTTCCTGCGCGCCCAGGCCACCGACCTCGCCGAGCTGCGCCGGACCGTCGCCCCGCTGGCCCGGCGGCTGGCGGTCCGGCTCTCGGCGCGGCGGCAGATGGGGCGCGAGGGCCGGCTGGACTTCCGCAGGACCGTCCGGGCCTCGCTGGGCACCGGCGGCGTGCCCGTGGTGACCCACCACCGGCCGCGGAAGGTGCACAAGCCGGAGCTGGTGGTGCTCTGCGACGTCAGCGGCTCGGTCGCGGGGTTCAGCCACTTCACGCTGATGCTGACCCAGGCGCTGCGCGAGCACTTCTCCGGCGTGCGGGCCTTCGCCTTCGTCGACTCGACCGACGAGGTGACCCGCTTCTTCCGCCCGGGCGCGGACGTCGCCGACGCCGTCGCGCGGATCGGCCGGGAGGCCGACGTCGTGGGCTTCGACGGGCACAGCGACTACGGGACGGCGTTCGAGGTCTTCGCCGACCGGTGGGCCGCGGCGGTCGGGCCGAAGACGTCGCTGCTCGTGCTGGGTGACGGGCGCACCAACTACCGCCCGCCCGGGCTGCCGGTGCTGGCCGACCTGGTCCGCCGGTCCCGCACGGCGCACTGGCTCAACCCCGAGCCACGCCGGCTGTGGGGCAGCGGGGACTCCGCGGCCGACCGCTACGGCGAGGTCGTCGACATGGTCGAGTGCCGCAACGCCGCACAGCTCGCGGACTTCGTCACGACCCTCTGAAAGAGGACCCTCCTGCCCCCCGCCACTCGCAAGCTCGCGGCGGGCCCCTGCAGGAGGGCCACGGGGCTCAGCCGGGTCCGGTTAGGCTCGATAGGTGGCAGGTCGGCGGGTCGGGGTGATGGGCGGGACGTTCGACCCCGTCCACCACGGGCACCTCGTGGCGGCGAGCGAGGTCGCGGTCCTGTTCGGCCTCGACGAGGTGGTCTTCGTGCCCACCGGCCAGCCGTGGCAGAAGA
>DASQNB010000622.1:0-5341 GCA_035645175.1 Geodermatophilus sp. | reverse complement strand
CTGGGCCCGGCGCGACGCCGACTCCCGCCGCCGGCGCATCGTGGTCAGCCCCGCGGAGCACCACGCGGTGCTCGACAGCGTCGAGTGGCTGGCCAAGCACGACGGCGCCGACGTCACCTGGCTGCCCGTCGAGCCGACCGGCCGGGTGACCCCGGAGGCGCTGCGCGCGGCGCTGGGCACCGGCGAGGACGTCGCCCTGGCCAGCGTCATGTGGGCCAACAACGAGATCGGCACGGTCAGCGACCTGGCCGCGCTCGCCGAGGTGGCGCACGCGGTCGGCGTCCCACTGCACACCGACGCCGTCCAGGCGGTCGGGCAGGTGCCGGTCGACTTCGCCGCCAGTGGCGTCGACGCGCTGACGATGACCGGGCACAAGCTCGGCGGGCCGATGGGCGCCGGCGTCCTGCTGCTGCGCCGCGAGGCCGAGTGCACCCCGCTGCTGCACGGCGGCGGCCAGGAGCGCGACGTGCGTTCCGGCACCCTGGACGTCGCCGCGATCGTCGGACTGCAGGTGGCCGCCACGGTCGCCGTCACCGAGCGGGAAGAGCGCGCCGACCGGCTGTCCGCGCTGCGCGACCGTCTGGTGACGGGGGTCATGGCGCAGGTCCCCGACGCCCAGCTCAACGGCGCCCCCCTGGACGAGGTCGTCGCCGGCGGGCCGGGGCGGCTGCCCGGCAACGCGCACCTGTCGTTCCCCGGCGCCGAGGGCGACGCCCTGCTCATGCTGCTCGACGCCCGTGGCGTGGAGTGCTCCACCGGCTCGGCCTGCAGCGCCGGCGTCGCCCGGCCCAGCCACGTGCTGCTGGCCACCGGCGCCGACCCCGACCGCGCGCGCAGCTCGCTGCGCTTCAGCCTCGGCCACACCTCGACCGACGCCGACGTCGCCGCCCTGCTCGCGGTCATCGGGCCGGTGGTCGAGCGGGCGCGGCGGGCGGGGATGGGCCGGCGGTGACCATGCGTGTCCTGGCCGCGATGAGCGGCGGTGTGGACTCGGCGGTCGCGGCCGCGCTGGCCGTGGACGCCGGGCACGAGGTCACCGGCGTCCACCTGGCGCTCTCGCCGGACCGGCAGACGCTGCGCAGCGGCGCCCGGGGGTGCTGCAGCGTCGAGGACGCGCACGACGCCCGCCGGGTCGCCGACGAGCTGGGCATCCCGTTCTACGTGTGGGACCTGGCCGAGCGGTTCACCGAGGACGTCGTCGAGGACTTCGTCGCCGAGTACGCCGCCGGGCGCACGCCCAACCCCTGCCTGCGCTGCAACGAGAAGATCAAGTTCTCTGCGGTGCTGGACCGGGCGCAGGCCCTCGGCTTCGACGCGGTCGTCACCGGGCACCACGCCCGGCTGGCCGACGGTGGGCTGCGGCGGTCGGTCGACGCGGCCAAGGACCAGTCCTACGTGCTCGCCGTGCTCACCGCCGGACAGTTGGCCGGGGCGGTCTTCCCGCTCGGGTCGATGACCAAGCAGCGGGTGCGCGAGATCGCGGCCGAGCGCGGGTTCGCCGTCGCCACCAAGGCCGACTCGCACGACATCTGCTTCATCCCCGACGGCGACACCCGCGGCTTCCTCGCGAAGCGGCTCGGTGCACAGCCGGGCCCGGTCGTCGACGCCGCGACCGGCGCCACGGTGGGGCAGCACGCCGGCGCCCACGGCTTCACGATCGGCCAGCGCCGCGGGCTGGGCGTCGCGGTCGGCGACTCCCGGCCGCGCTACGTGCTGGGCATCGAGCCGGTCACCCGCACGGTCACCATCGGTACCGCGGACCTCGCCGGGGTCGGCGAGGTCCGGACCGCGCCGCCGACGTGGACCGGTGCCGTCCCCGCGCTGCCGTTCCGCGCCGAGGTGCAGCTGCGCGCCCACGGCACCCCGGTCCCGTGCGAGGTGACCGCGGGGGACGACGGCGGCCTGCGGCTGCTGCTCGGCACCCAGCAGCGCGGGGTGGCGCCCGGGCAGTCCGCGGTGCTGTACGCCCCCGACGCCGAGCGCGGCGACCTGGTGCTGGGCCAGGGCACGGTCCTCGCCACGGTCTGAGCAAGGACCCGGCCCCCTTGCAGGGTCCCGCCGTGAGCTCGCGAGCGGTGGGGTGCAAGGGGGTCCCTGCTCCACCCCTCGCAAGCTCGGGCGGTGCCCTGGACAGGGCCTCCTCGATCCCCTCGAACGTTCGGGGCTGCCGGGGGAGGGGGCCGCCGGAGGACTACCGTCGCCGCCGTGGCCCCGTTCGACCCCGTCTCGCCCACCGACCCCGACGTCCCCGCCGACCTGGCCGCCGCGGGGGAGACCTCCGGCGCGGAGCCGCCGTCCGCGCCGTGGGGCGCGGCCACCGGAGTCGGCTCGCTGCCCGGCGTGGACCCGGTCGAGGCGCTGCGCGTGGTCACCGGGGAGCTGCCCGACTTCGCCCACCTGCCGGAGCTGCCCGGCCGCGGCGCCGGCGCGGACCTGGTCGGCCGCAGCGCCGCGCTGCTCGTGGACCTCGCCGTCGAGCTGACGCCGGCCGGCTGGCGGCTGGTCCCGCGGTCGGGGGGCGACCAGCGCCGCGCCCGGGAGTTCCTGGCCCGCGACCTCGACGCGCTGCACGACGTCGCCGAGGGCTACACGGGTCCGTTCAAGGTGCAGGCCGCCGGGCCGTGGACGCTGGCCGCCGGCCTCGAGCGGACCCGCGGCGACCGCGCCGTCGTCGATCCCGGTGCGCGCCGCGACCTGGCCCAGTCGCTCACCGAGGGGCTGGCCGCGCACGTCGCCGCCGTCGCCGCGCGGGTGCCCGGGGCACAGGTGGTCGTGCAGCTCGACGAGCCCTCGCTGCCCGCCGTCCTCCTGGGGGCCCTGCCCACCGCGAGCGGGTTCGGGAAGCTGGCCGCCGTCGAGGCGACCGTGGTGGAGCAGGAGCTGGCCGCCGTCGTCGACGCGCTGCCAGGACCGGTGGTGCTGCACTGCTGCGCCGACCGGGCGCCGCTGGACCTGTTCCGCTCGGCCGGGGCCGACGCCGTCTCCTTCGACCTCGGGCTGGTGCAGGACCTCGACGCGCTGGGCACCGCCGTCGAGGCCGGCACCCACCTGTTCCCCGGCGTCGTCCCGGGCACCGACGCCCCGCTGCCCGCGCCGAAGGCGACGGCGTCGCGGCTGCACGCGTGGTGGCGGGAGCTCGGCTTCCCGGCCGACCGACTGCACGAGGCGGTCACCCTCACCCCGTCCTGCGGGCTGGCCGGGGCGACGCCCGGGTACGCGCGCCGGGCGATGACCTCCGTGCGCGAGGCGGCTCGGTACCTCCTGCCGGAGTGACCGACACGGTCGGGGGAACGACCGGTTCCCCGTCGTACCGGCCGGATACCGTTCCGGCGTGACCACCGACGCCGAGCTGGACGAGCTGCTGGCCGACGCCCCGCGGGTGCAGGCGGCGACCGAGCGGGAGGACGTCACCGAGGTCCCCGACGAGGCGCGGACCCGGCACCGCGACCTGTCCGAGGAGCTCGACCGCTACGCGTTCGCCTACTACGTCCAGGACGCGCCGCTGGTCAGCGACGGCCAGTACGACGAGCTCATGGGCGAGCTCAAGGCGATCGAGGCCGCCCACCCGGCACTCGTCACGCCGGAGTCGCCGAGCCAGAAGGTCAACGGCGGCTTCACCGCGACCTTCGCCCCGGTCCGGCACCTGGAGCGGATGCAGAGCCTGGACAACGCGTTCTCGGGCGACGAGCTCTCCGCCTGGGCCGCCCGGGTGGAGCGCGAGGTCGGCTCTGCGGCGGTCTACCTGTGCGAGCTGAAGGTGGACGGCGTCGCCGTCGACCTGGTCTACGAGCGCGGCCGGCTGGTGCGGGCGGCCACCCGTGGGGACGGCGTCACCGGCGAGGACGTCACCGCCAACGTGCGCACGATGGACGACGTCCCGCTGCAGCTGGCCGGGGACGACGTCCCGCCGCTGCTCGAGGTGCGCGGCGAGATCTACTTCCCGGTCGAGGCCTTCGCCGAGGTCAACGCCGGGCAGGTCGCCGACGGCAAGCCGCCCTTCGCCAACCCGCGCAACGCCGCCGCGGGCTCGCTGCGGCAGAAGGACCCGCGGATCACCGCCTCCCGACCGCTGCGCCTGGTGGTGCACGGCCTCGGGGCGCGCGAGGGGTTCGCGCCCGAACGGCAGTCGGAGGCCTACACGCGGCTGCGCGAGCTGGGCCTGCCGGTCAGCGACCGGTTCGAGGTGGTCGACGACCTCGAGGGCGTGTGGGCCTACATCGAGCGCTACCGCGAGCAACGGCACTCGATGGAGCACGAGATCGACGGTGTGGTGGTCAAGGTCGATCAGGTGGCCCTGCAGCGCCGGCTGGGCTCGACCTCGCGGGCGCCGCGCTGGGCGATCGCCTTCAAGTACCCGCCGGAGGAGGCGACCACCAAGCTGCTCGACATCCGGGTCAACGTGGGACGCACCGGGCGGGTCACGCCGTTCGCGTACATGGAGCCGGTGAAGGTGGCCGGTTCGACGGTGCAGCTGGCGACGCTGCACAACGCCAGCGAGGTCAAGCGCAAGGGCGTGCTGATCGGCGACACCGTCGTCATCCGCAAGGCGGGCGACGTGATCCCCGAGGTGCTCGGGCCGGTGGTGGCCGCGCGCACCGGTGACGAGCGCGAGTTCGAGATGCCCACCCACTGCCCGGAGTGCGGCACGGAGCTGCGGCCCGAGAAGGAGGGCGACGCCGACATCCGCTGCCCGAACGCCCGGTCCTGTCCCGCGCAGCTGCGGGAGCGCGTGTTCCACGTCGCCGGCCGGGGCGCGTTCGACATCGAGGTGCTCGGCTACGAGGCGGCGATCGCGCTGCTGGAGGAGCACCTGCTCGAGGACGAGGGCGACGTCTTCTCCCTCGACGAGGAGAAGCTGGGGCGGACGGCGTTCTTCACCAAGAAGGACGGCACGCTCTCGGCCAACGGGCGCAAGCTGCTGGCCAACCTGCAGACCCGCAAGGACGTCCCGCTGTGGCGGGTGCTGGTCGCCCTCTCCATCCGGCACGTCGGTCCGACGGCGGCCAGGGCGCTGGCCCGCGACTTCCACTCGCTGGACCGGATCCGGGAGGCGAGCGAGGAGGAGCTGGCCGCCGCCGACGGCGTGGGGCCGACGATCGCGCGGTCGGTCCTGGACTGGTTCGGCGTCGACTGGCACCGCGAGGTGGTCGAGAAGTGGCGGGCCGCCGGGGTGCGGATGGCCGACGAGGGGGAGGGCGCTGGGCCCGGGCCGCTGACCGGCGTGACCGTCGTCGTCACCGGCTCGCTGCGCGACTACAGCCGCGACCAGGCGATCGCCGCGATCCAGGAGCGCGGCGGCAAGGTGACCGGCTCGGTGAGCAAGAAGACCGGCTTCGTGGTC
>DASQNB010000621.1:0-15012 GCA_035645175.1 Geodermatophilus sp. | reverse complement strand
CGCCGCGCCCTGCTCGAGGGTCACGCCGTCGGGCAGGGGGAAGACGAAGCCGGGGTCGACGGCCGCCACCTCGGCGAACCCGCCGAAGCCGGGGAAGGCCGCCACCCGCTGGCCCGGCCGGAAGCCGCTGCCTTCGGGGGCCCTGCGCACCGTCCCGGCGACCTCGCTTCCGGGCACGAACGGCAGCGGCGGCTTGAGCTGGTACTCCCCGCGGCTGAGCAGCACCTCGGGGAAGGTCACGCCGGCGACGTGCACGTCGACCAGCACCCTCCCCTCCGCGTCGGGCTCCGGGACGTCGGCGACCGAGATGGCCGAGGGGCCGTCGAGGGTGGCGATCTGGGCGGCGCGCACGGGTCCTCCTGCACGGTGGGGAGCGGGACCGCGAGCTTCTCAGAGCGACGGACCCGCCCCGCCCGAGGGTCGTGCCCGGCCACCCGCGATGGCCCCGCTGCAGGCACCCGGCCCCGTCCCGGGCACCGCCCCGAGCATGCGAGGGGTGGGACGGACGGGGTCCTTCTACGAGTGGCGGGGGCAGCGGCGGCCGTCCTCCAGGGGCCCGCGCCGAGCCTGCGAGGCGTAGGGGGAAGGGGTGGCCCCACTGCAGGGTCCGGCCGCGAGCCTGCGAGTGGTGGGGGCAGTGGGGTCCTCTCTCAGCCGAGGGAGGCGGTCATCGTGACCGTGTCCTCGGTGACGGTCGTGCACTCGAGGTTCAGCGGACCGGCGGAGACGCTCTCGCCCTGACTGCAGCCGATCTCCTGGTCGCCGACCCGGATGCTCGCCCGGCCGCTCTCGACGGCACCCAGCACGATCGGCGTCCCCAGGATGTCCGCCTGCGCACCGTCGCCGGAGAGGGTGACCGCGCAGGAGGTGCCGGTGCAGTTCACGTCGGCGTTCGTACCCGTCGCGTCGGTGGCACCCGGCTCGGCGGTCGCCGTCGGGTCGCCGGTCCCCCCGGCGGGAGCGGACTCCGTCGCGGTGACCGCCGGGGCGGCGTCGGTGTCCGCGGTGTCCCCGCACCCGGCCAGCGGCGCCAGCAGCAGGGCTCCGGCGAGCACGGCGGGAGCGAGCCTGCGGCGGGAGATCGTCCTCGTGTCCATGCTCCGACGGTAGGGACAGCCGACGGGGACCTCACGGTGGAGGGAGGATCCGTCACACTCTCGTGACCCGTCGCGGCCCGGGCGGCGTCAGGAGCCGAGGACGAGGCCGCTGCCCGACGTCCGCACCGCCAGGCCGGCCGGCTGGACCGCGACGTCGACGCCGCGGTCCTCGAACAGCAGGGGGTCCAGGGGCACCGGGAAGGTGAACCGCTGCCTGACCAGCAGCTCCTCGACACCGGTCAGCGCGTCGGGGGTGTCCAGCCGGGTGGGCCGCACCAGCAGCGCGCCGTCCTCGGGTGCGACCTCGGCGACGGCGGAGACCGGCCGGATCCCGCCGGGCACGTCGACGGTCCCGGTGAGGCGCAGCTGTCCCTCGCCGGCCGGCTCGGCGTCCAGGAGGCGTCCGGTGAAGCGCAGGTAGCGGTCGAGGTCGTCGTGGGTCAGCAGGGCCTCCTCGGCGGCCTGCTCGACGTACACCCGCTCGGTGTTGCCGTCGAACAGGTCGGGGAAGGAGAGGTACACGCCGCTGAGGTCGGCCGAGACGTCGCGCAGCCGCACCGGACCGGACGACACGACGTCGAGGTCGACCGCGACGTCGTCGTAGCGGCCGCGCAGGGCCTGGAGCAGGACCGGACCGCCGCCCACCTCGACGGCGGGCGGTTCGAGGACGCCGGTCCGCTCCTGCACGGTGCGGGCCAGCACGGACTCCGCACCGGTGCGGGCGAGCCACTCGGCCACCCACAGCAGCAGCGCGGTGCCCAGGACGACGACCACCGCCAGCACGACGGTGGGCCGACGTCCGGGCAGCGGGGCGGCCTGGTCACCGTTCACGTCGGCCCACCCGCTCGCACCGCGGTCCGGGTGGCACCTCGGCGCGCTGCCGGTCCGACTCCTCCTCCAGCAGTCCGTGCTGTTCCCCGGCGGTCAGGAGCTCTCCGGGCCGACCGCCGGGGCGGTGCCGCCGAGCTCCTTGCTCCGGGTCGGCTCGGCGTCCTCGGGGCGGGGGACGCGCGGGTCGTCGAGCAGCGGGGGAGCGGTCTCCTGCAGGCCGGCGTCGTCGCCGGGCGGGGTGCTCTCGGTGTCCATGACCGTGCGGTACCCGCGGCGCACCCCGCGGCACCACCTGGTCGACGGGGACTACGGCCGGCGGAGCAGCCGCCGCACCCGGCGGACGGGCTCCCGGACGGCGTACAGGGTCAGCCGCACCGGCAGGGTGGCGATGGCGGACCCCACCCGGACGCCGAGGCGCCACAGGTCCGCGTACTCCGGCGGCCGGGGTGCGGCCGGGGTGGGGTCGGCCGGGGGCGGCGTCGCCGGCACGATCAGGTCGACCGTCGTCCGCCGGCGCGGGGAGCGCAGCGACTCGAAGGACGGGATCGCCGGCGCCGCCGGCGACTCCTGGTCCTCCTCCCGCAGGGCCGGCGGCGGTGCGGGTGCTGGTGCCGGTGCGGCAGGGAGGCGGCCGGGCGGCTCGGGGACGACGCGCCGGATCGCGGCCACGGTGCCCGGTCCCAGTCCGTTGACGGCGACCAGCTCCGCCCGGGTGAGGGCGGCCAGCTGCGCGGTCGTGGTGATCCCCGCCCGGGTCAGCGCGGTCACCGCCCGCGCAGGCAGGCCCAGCTCACTGACGGTCCCCCCGGGTGCGGTGCTCGGCATGGCGTCCAACCTAGGACCGGACCGTCACCGGCGGGCACCGGGTCCCGGCCGCTCCTGCAGGATGCGCAGTCAGTCCGCACCCGACCAGGAGGCCCGTCCGATGACCGCTGCCCCGCCCACGCACGCCGAGGGCACGCTGTCCTCGGGCCAGTACCGGCAGGCCTGGACGGTCGCGCACCCGGTCGGCGCCGTCGTCCTGGTGCACGGGGCGCACGAGCACAGCGGCCGGTACTCCCACGTCGCCGAGCGGCTGGCCGCCGCGGGCTACGCCGTGCACGCCCTCGACCACCCCGGTCACGGCCGCTCGCCGGGCCGGCGCGGCAACATCGGCAGCATGGCCGCCACCGTCGCGGGGGTCGCCGAGCTCGTGCGGTACGCGGGGCAGCAGCACCCCGGCGTCCCGCTGTTCGTCTACGGGCACAGCCTGGGCGGGCTGATCGCCCTGCAGTACCTGACCGGGACGCCGGACGCCCGGGTGGCCGGAGCGGTGATCTCCGCGGCGGCGCTGGACACCAGTGCCGCGAACGCCGTCCAGCGGACCGTCGCGCCGCTGCTGTCCCGCGTGCTCCCCGACCTCGGCGTGCTGCAGCTCGACCCGGAGGCGGTCAGCCGCGACCCGGAGGTGGTGCGCGACTACCGCACCGACCCGCTCAACCACACCGGCAAGATGGTCGCCCGCACCGGTGCGGAGCTGATGGCCACCGCGCTGGCGATGCCGCAGCGGCTGCCCTCGCTCACCATGCCGCTGCTCGTGCTGCACGGCACCGCCGACCGGCTGGTCCCGCCGGCCGCGAGCGAGGTCGTGCGCGCGCACGCCGGCTCCCCCGACCTGACCGTGCGCACCTACGAGGGGCTCTACCACGAGCCGCACAACGAGCCGGAGCAGCACGAGGTGCTGGACGACGTCGTCGCCTGGCTCGACGCGCACCGCACGACCGGCTGACCGACCTCGCCGGGTGATCGGCCGGTCGTGTGCAGAGCCGCGCCCGGCGGACGTGACCACCGACGCAGACGCCACGAATCGCCGTGCCGACCTGCGACTCGCCGTCCTCGAGCCAGAATGTGACCGGCGTCACGACGACAGTTCACATAACTCCACGTAGCGTTTCGTGTGCGCTCAGCAAACAAGAGAGCGTGGCGCCGGCCCGCCAAACCCTGCCCACCGGCTGCCATCCGAATCCCAGGGCAGGGGTGGGGGACCCACGACCACGGCGCGCCCGCACTCGAGCACGACTCGAGCGCGGGCCCGCCTCGGGGTGAAGCCGCGGACCGCGGCCGGGCACCGATCGCCCGAACCCGACAGCTGACCTCGCCGGCGGTGATCGGGAGATCACCATGCCCAAGCACCGCGCACCCCGCTACGTCCGCACCAGGAAGGTCCTCGCCAAGGCCCCCGTCGCAGCCGGCGCCACCGTCGTCGGCATCGGCGTCCTGGGCTCCCCGGCCCAGGCGTTCGCCGGCACCTCTGCCCCGCTGCCCTCCCACGCCGTCGAGGTCCCGGTCGCCACGCCCGTGGCCGACGTCGCCACCGCCGCCCCGGAGGCCGACCACACCGTCGAGCGCGGTGACACGGTGCGGAAGATCGCCGCCGCCCACGGTCAGCCGTGGCGGGAGCTGTACCAGCGCAACGCCGGCGTCATCGGCGCCGACCCCGACCAGATCTTCCCGGGTCAGGTGCTGCGCACCGCCGGGTCCGGGTCGGCCGACCCGGCCGCTCCGGCGCACGCCGCCAGGTGGGTCGACGCCGCGGCGCCCGCCGCCTCGGCCGTCCCGCTCGCCGAGGCGGCTGGGGCTCCCGAGGTCGCCCCCGCTGCCGAGGCGGCTCCGGTGGCCGAGGTGGCGCCGGTGGCCGAGGTCGCCCCGGTGGCCGAGGTGGCTCGGACCCCCGCGGCAGCGCCGGCCGCCCAGCCCGCCGCGGCCCCGGCCCCGGCGGGCGCCGCCCAGATCAGCAACAGCGCCGGCCCCGTGGCCCCGCAGGTGCAGGCCGCCGCGGACCGGGTGGTCAGCGAGGTGCTCGGGGCCAGCCTGATCACCATCGGCGGCACCCGGGCCAGCGCGACCGACCCGAACGGCCACCCCTCCGGGCTGGCGCTGGACTACATGGTCGGCTCCGACGCCGCCCTCGGTGACGCGATCGTCGCCTTCCACATCGCCCACTGGGACGAGCTGGGCGTCGAGTACGTCATCTGGCAGCAGCGGATCCTGACCTCGCCGACCGGCGAGTGGAAGGCCATGGCCGACCGCGGCAGCGCGACGGCGAACCACATGGACCACCCGCACGTGAACTACGTCGGCTGAGTCCCCCGCCGGATCGTCGAACGGCCCTCCACCCGACCGTGGGTGGGGGCCGTTCGGTGTCCCGGGGGGCTCAGAGCAGCCGGTCGAGGTCGTCGGGGCCGGGGCCCGTGCCGCCGGAGTCGGGGAGCGGCGAGGTGTCGGGCAGGTCGTCCTCGGGCGGCTCGGGTGCGACCGGCCCCTCCGCGTACAGGGTGCTCGGGTCCCGGGGGTCCATCTCGCTCATGGGGAGGCAGTGCCCTGCCCGGCCGCGGGGAACCGCCGGCCGGCCGCCAGGTACCACTCGGCGACCAGCAGGTTGGGCACCCAGGCCAGGAACGGGACCAGCAGGTAGGCGCGGTCGAAGGCGACCTGCCCGGGCACACCGGCCAGCGCGGTCTGCGCGGCGATCAGCACGCCCAGCCACAACCGGAGGGTGACCGCGGCGTAGGTGAGGGCGAAGGTGCGCACCATCCACCGCCGGTGCGCCGCGACGTCCCGGTGGCGGATCGCGCGCACGGCCGTGCCGGCGAACGCCAGCCACAGCACCGCCAGCAGGCCGAACCCCGCGGTGCCGACCGCGCCGGCGAGACTGTGCGGCGCGAGCACCAGCCCGGCCGCCCCGGCCACCGCGATCGAGGCGACGACGACCCGGCCGACCGCCCGGTGCACGGCGGGTGCCTGGGCGCGCAGCCGGGCGGCGAACTGCAGCGGCGAGAGCAGCAGCGCCAGACCGCCGAAGGCGACGTGCAGCGCGAAGGCCAGCTGCAGCGCGGGCGGTCGCCCGGCGTAGTTGGCGGCCACCTGCTGGCCGTCGCGGGCGAGCTCGGCCAGCGGGGCGAGCGCGTAGGGCAGCGGGGCGAGGACGGCGACCGCCAGCGCCGTCAGCGCGATCCACCAGAACGCCGTCCGCGTCCGCCAGGTGGGCGGCGGAGGTGCCGTCGCCGGGCGGTCGATGAGCGTCACGTCGGGACCTCCAGCTCCCCGCACCGGTCCCGTGGCCCTCGACGCTCGCGGGTCGCAGGGGCACCCGCCAGGGGCGGAGGGCCCCGGGGGTCCCGACCGGCGCGGCGGTCCTCCGGCGCGGCCAGACGTCCGGCCAGAGGTCCGGCCAGACGTCTTGGACATCTCTTGCGGAACCGGTCCGCCCCACGCATGCTCTCTGCGGGCGGGGCCCTGGGACGCACCCCGGGTGGAGCCCCGCCCGCCAGCTTCCGTCGCCACACCCTCCGGCCGTCGTCCCGGGGCCCGCGACGCGTGTCACCTGACGAAAGTCCGACCGCGGATTGTCACAGCTCGATAACGGCCCTATGGTGGCCGAGTCCGGTCGGTCGTCACCTCCCCGTCGGGAGGCCCGAGCGGACGCCGCCGAGTCGCCCTCCGGGCGAGCCGGGGACCCACCGCAGCACTGGGGTGAATCCCGCTCCTGGACGCACGTCCGGGACGGGTAGGGCCGCTTCCCGCCCGAACCCGTCAGCTAACCCGGTAGGCGGCCGTCGGAAGAACGGAGAGCCGCCGGATGGCGTGCCGCTGCCCTGCACCACCTCGCCGGCTCCGCACCCGGGTGCCCACCCGCACCTGACCGCACGCGGCCGTCCCCTGCGGACGCCCCGCGGGCCCACCGGGTCCCGAGCACCCGCGCTCGACCGGCACCTCGCCGCTTCCCCCCGGTGCGCCCCGGCGTCCTTCGCACGGCCGCGTCCCCGCCGCCCGCAGACCCCGCAGCCCCGTGCGCCCTCGTGGCCCGCTGCGCCGGACCCCCGGAGAACCCGAACCCCATGAGCCCCCGCACGACCACCCACGGCCGCACCGCCCGCTCCCGCCGCCGTCCCCCCGCCGCCGTCCGCCGTCCCGCCCTGTACCTGGGGATGGCCACGGCCGGCGCCGTCCTGGTCGGCGCCGTCACCGGTGCCGAGCCCGCCGCGCAGGCCGAGGCCGTGCCGGCGGAGACGGTCAGCGTCGCCCAGGAGCTGGGGCTGACCGCCCGGTCCGGCCCGGTCGACATCACGCAGGAGCTGCAGCCGCTGCAGGACCTCGCGGCCAGCCGCAGCACCCGCGAGGCCGCCGAGACCGCCGCCCGGCAGGCGCAGGTCGCCGCCGACCAGGCGGTGCTCGACCGGCAGGCGGCCGAGGCGGAGGCCGCCGCCAGGGCCCGGGCCGAGGCAGAGGCCGCCGCGCGTGCCCAGGCCGAGGCCGCCGCGGCTGAGGCGGCTGCCCGGTCCGCGGCCGCAGTCCCGAGCCAGGCCGCTCCCGTGCAGGGCGGGCAGTCCGCCCCCGCGTCGGCTGCGCCCCGGGCCGCCACGACTGCCGCTGCGGGCGCCGTCGCGAAGATCAAGAACAGCTCCGGCCCGGTCGCTGCCGTCGTGCAGGCCGCCGCGAACGCCGTCGTCAGCAACGTCCCCGGCGCCGGCTCGATCACCCTCGGCGGCACCCGCCCGAGCGCCGCAGACCCGGGCGGGCACCCCTCCGGGCTGGCCCTGGACTACATGGTCATGTCCGACGCCGCGCTCGGGGACGCGATCGTCGAGTACCACATCGCGCACTGGGACGAGCTCGGCGTGGACTACGTCATCTGGCAGCAGCGGATGCTGTCCTCGCCGTCCGGCTCCTGGAAGGCGATGGCCGACCGCGGCAGCGCCACGGCCAACCACATGGACCACCCGCACGTGAACTACCGGGGCTGACCCGGCCGGTTACCCGCGGCGCGCGCGGGGCAGGACGGCACAATGCCGACCAGCCGCCCCGTCCCGCCGACCCTCGTCGACGCCAACCGGCTCTGGGTCGACTCCCGCGTCCGCGCCCTGGTGCAGCGCCGCGTCGAGGCGCCCCTCCTGCTGCGACTGGGCGGACAGGTGCCCGGGGGCCGGGTGCTCGAGCTCGGCACCGGGCGCCGCGGCACCGGGCTGCGCCTGGCGCTGGAGGTGTTCGGTGCCGCGCACGCGGACGGCGTCGAGTTGTTCCCCGCGAGTGCCGCGGCGTGCCGCGAGGCGGTGCACGACCTGGGCGCCCGGGTCGACGTGCAGGAGGGCGACGCGACGTCCCTGCCCGCCGCGGCGGCGTCCTACGACGCGGTGTTCGGCTACCACGTCCTGCACCACGCCGAGGCCTGGCGCGACGTGGTCCGCGAGGCCGCGCGGGTGCTGTGCCCGGGCGGGCGGTTCTACTCCTGCGAGATGACGGCGCGCATCGTCGACAGCCGCCCCCTGCGGGCGGTGTCGCGGCACCCCGCCGACGGCGACCGGCCGACCCCGGACGGCCTGGCCGAGGCCTGCCGGGCTGCGGGGCTGACGGTGACCGGTCGGGAGACCCGGCTCGCCGGCTGCTGGACGGCGCTCGTCGCGACCCGGCCGTGAGCGCGGCCGGCACGGCGCGCGCGGCCCTGGCGGTGCTGGCCCGGCACCCGCGTCCCGCCTGCCTCGCCGCGCTGCTGGCGACGGCGGTCAACACGGTGCCCGACGTCGTGCGCCAGCTGCTCGTGTACGACAGCCCGAGCGTCGCCGCCGCCCTCCTGGTCGACGTCGTCGGCTTCGCCACCGCGCTGGTGGCCCAGCTGTGGGTCACCGGTGCGGTGGCCGCGCTGCCGGACGACGGGGGGCTCGCCGTCGGGGGGGCGCTGCGTCGCGGCACCGGCCTGGCGGTGCGCGCCGTCCGGACCGCGCCCGCCGCGGTCGCCCTGGGCGTCGTCCTCGGGGGAGCGGTGTCCGCGCTGCTCACGCTGCCCGCCTCGGTCGCCGCGCTCGGCGTGGACGGGGTGCTGGGGCCGCTCGACGCGCCGGGTGCCGGTGCCTTCGCCGTCGCGACCGCCAGCGACCTGGTGGCCAGTGTCGTCACCCTGCCGTTCCTCGCGTTGGTGCTGGTCATCGCGGCCGGCCGCCGGTTGGCGGCGCGCCCGGGCGGGCAGTGACCCGCCATGGCCAGGGAGTGGGACGTCACCCGCAAGTCCATCGGGACGCTGTCGATCTGGATCGGGACCGCGGCGCTGTTCGCCCCGCGGACCCTGCCCCGCTGGCTCGGGGCGTCGGAGACGGGGACGCGGACCGACGTGCTGCTGCCGCTGCTGGTGCGCCTGGCCGCGGCGCGCAACATCGCGATGGGCGCGGCCCTGCTGGTCACCCCCGCGCCGGAGGCCCGGCGCACCACCGAGGTCACCCTGCTGCTGACCGCGCTCGACGCCGCGGCCGTGCTCGTGGCCCGCCGCGGCGGCGACGTGGCACCGCGCAGCGCCGCCCTGTCACTGGCGGTGCTCGGCACGTCCGCGTACGGCGCCGTCCGCTGGCACCGCCGCTGACCTCCGGCGGCCCTCGCTCACGGGCCCGTCGGGCTCGGTAGCAGTCCACCGACGAAGGTCCCTGTCGGGCGGGCCCGGCGAGCGGGAGGCTCGGGAGCGGTGGGGTCCGCGCCGGAGGCCGCCCCGGTCAGTCCGCCAGGCCGGCGAACGTCGTCCGGAGCTCCCGCTTGAGGATCTTGCCGCTGGCGTTCTTCGGCAGGGCGTCGACCACGGCGACGTGGCGGGGCGTCTTGTAGCCGGCCAGCCGCTCCCGGCAGAACCGGACGACGTCCTCGGGGTCGACGGTGTGCCCGTCCCGCGGGACGACGACCGCGGCGACGGCCTCGATCCAGGTGGGGTGCGGGATGCCGAAGACGGCGGTCTCGGCGACGGCGGGGTGCTGGTAGATGACCTCCTCCACCTCGCGGCTGGCGACGTTCTCCCCGCCGGTCTTGATCACGTCCTTCTTGCGGTCGACTACGGTGATGTAGCCGTCCTCGTCCGCCACACCGAGGTCACCGCTGTGGAACCAGCCGTTGCGGAAGGCCTCCGCGGTCTTCTCCGGGTCGTTCCAGTAGCCGGCGGTGGCGTGCGGGCTGCGGTGCACGATCTCGCCCTCGACTCCGGGGCCGACCGGCTGGTCGCGCTCGTCGACGATCCGCGTCTCGCTGTTGATCACGGCCCGGCCGGCCGACCCGGGCTTGCGCAGCTGGTCCTCGGGGGAGAGCACGAGGGCGACCGCGGACATCTCCGTCTGGCCGTAGAAGTTGAACAGCGCCATGCCGGGCAGCCGGCGGCGCAGCTCCCGGACGATCTCCACCGGCATGATCGACGCGCCGTAGTAGCCGGTGGCGAGCGAGGAGAGGTCCCGGCGGTCGAGGTCCGGGTGGCGGAGCAGGCCGATCCACACGGTCGGCGGGCAGAACAGGCTGGTCACCCGCTCCCGCTCGACGGTCTCGAGGACCGTGGCCGGGTCCGGTCCGTCGAGCACCACGTTGGTCCCGCCGAGGTAGAGGTTCGGCATCAGGAAGCAGTGCTGGGCCGCGACGTGGAACAGCGGCAGGGCGTGCAGGGCGACGTCCCCGGCGGTGTAGCGCCCGTCGACGATGCAGCTGACGTACTGGGTGATGAGGCTGCGGCTGGTCATCATCGTGCCCTTGGGCCGCGACTCGGTCCCGCTCGTGTACATCAACTGGAGCACGTCGTCGTCGGCGACGACCGCCTCCGGCGCGGACGCGTCGTCGTGGGCCACCCAGGTCTCGAACGCCTCCCAGCCGTCGGGCAGGGTCCCGCCGTCACTGCGCAGGACGCCCCGGACCCGGACCGACCCCGCGCGACCGGCCCGGTCGATCGCCTCCTGCGCCACCGGCAGCAGCGCGGCCTCCGCCACGACGGCGGTGACCTCGGCGTGCTCGAGGATGTAGGCCACCTCGCCGGCCTGCAGCATGAAGTTGACCGGGACGGCGATCGCGCCCAGCCGCGCGAGGGCGAAGGTGAGCACGACGTACCCGTCGTCGTTGTGCGACAGGAGGGCCACCCGGTCGCCCCGCGCCACCCCGCGTGCGGTGAGCGCGTTGGCGGTGCGGTCCACCGCGGTGTCCAGCTCGGCGTAGGTGTGCGACCGGTCGCGGTAGCGCAGTGCCGTCCGGTCCGGCGTCCGGGCCGCGGAGCGGCGCAGCAGGTCGCCGAGCGTGTGCCGGCGGGCCCGGGCGATCGTCGAGGTCAGTGCGTCGTCGAACACGATCGCGCTCCTGTGGCCGGCGGGTCCGAGGTGGGCGGGGAGTGACTCGGGGCACAAGGTAGTGGGACGTCCGACCAGCTCGGAAGCCGCCCGCCCCACCGCCCCGGGGCCGGCGTCTAGGCCCGGGAGCGCATGCCGGCCTCACCGCGGGAGCGGTCGGGCCACGGGGCGTCGACACCCTGCAGCTCGTCCTCCTGCCGCTGCAGGAACTCCTCGACGAGCGCGCACCCCTGTCCGGGGTCCTCGAACAGGAAGAGGTGGCCGCCGTCGACCATCCGCAGCTGCGCGTGCGGCAGGGCCGCCGCCATGATGTGCGCGTTGCGCGGCGGCGCGAGCGGGTCCCGCCGCGCGCCGATGACCAGGGTCGGGTGCTCGATCCGCTCCAGCCACCACCGGCTGGACCAGCCGGAGATCGCGTAGAGCTGCTGGGTGTAGCCCAGCATGCTCGGCGGGCGGCGCAGTCGGGCGTCGCCGTGGGCGGAGTCGGCGGCGACCCGGGGGTCGCTGCCGAAGATGATCGGCGCGGTCAGCCGCAGGTAGCGGCGCGAGTGGTAGCGCGCCGGCGAGCTCATCAGCGCCAGGACCCACGGTGCCGGCGGCTGGCCGCCGAGCCCCGGGGTGGTCGCGGCGAGCACCAGGTTCCGTACCCGCGCCGGCGCCTGGTGGGCCAGCTGCTGGGCCAGCGCGCCACCCCACGAGTACCCGAGGACGTCGACCCGGTCGTGGCCCAGCGCGTCGAGCAGCGCGGTCACCAGCCGCGCGTAGCCGGACATCCGCAGCCCGCCCCGCAGGGCCGGTGACCCGCCGGTCCCCGGGATGTCGAACATGACCAGCTGCCGGCCGGGCAGCCGGCGGGCAGTGGGCTGCCACATCTCGATGTTGGCGCCGATGCCGTTGAGCAGCAGCAGCGGTGGACCCTCGCCGGCCACCGCCACCCGCACGGTGGTGGAGCCGACCCGGACCCGGGAGTACACCGGAGGCCAGGCCGGTCCGGCTGCGTCTTGGCCGTCCCGGTACACGCCGCGGACCATACGTCGCCGTACCGACGCCCGCCCGTCGCGCCGTGACCGGCGCCAACGCTGTCGCTGGCGCCGGATCTCCCCGGAGAGGCAGAGTGTCGTGCGTTCCGGTGCGCAGCTCCGCCCCGCCCGTGCCGGGCCACCCGAGGGAGGGAGATCCCCAGATGGACGTCACCGAGGCCTACCGGGCGAGCCGGGACCAGGTGCTGGCCCTGCGCGGCCGGCACGAGGCGGCGGTCGCCGAGTTCCGCTGGCCCGAGCTGGGGGAGCGGTTCAACTGGGCGGTCGACTGGTTCGACGCGGTCGCCCGGGACAGCGACCGCCCGGCCCTGGTCCTGGTGGAGGAGGACGGGTCGTCGACGCAGCGCAGCTTCGCGGAGATGTCGCGCGCGTCGGACCGGCTGGCCGCCTGGCTCGCCGGCCGCGGCGTGCGCCGGGGCGACCCGGTGCTGCTCATGCTGGGCAACCAGGTCGAGCTGTGGGAGTCGATGCTGGCGGTGATGAAGCTCGGCGCGGTCATCATGCCGACGACCACCGCGCTCGGCCCGGCCGACCTCGTCGACCGGATCACCCGCGGCGGCGCCCGCCACGTCGTCTGCAACGCCGCCGACGTCGGGAAGTTCGACGAGGTCCCCGGGGACTACACCCGCATCAGCGTCGGGCCGGCCGAGGGCTGGGCCGACCTGCACGCCGCCGCCGACCTCGAGCACACCCCCGTCGAGCACCCGGGCACCGCACCCGGCGACCCGCTGCTGCTCTACTTCACCTCCGGGACGACCTCGCGCCCCAAGCTGGTGGAGCACACCCAGGTGTCCTACCCGGTCGGGCACCTGTCGACGGTGTACTGGCTGGGCCTGCAGCCCGGCGACGTGCACCTCAACATCTCCTCGCCCGGCTGGGCCAAGCACGCCTGGTCCTGCTTCTTCGCCCCGTGGATCGCCGAGGCGACCGTCCTGGTCTACAACTACCGGCGCTTCGACGCCGCGGCGCTGCTGACGCTCCTCCGCGAGCACGGCGTCACCTCCTTCTGCGCGCCGCCCACGGTGTGGCGGATGCTGATCAACGCCGACCTGTCCGGCGGTCCCGGCGCGCTCCGCGAGGTCGTCGGGGCCGGCGAGCCGCTCAACCCCGAGGTCATCGAGCAGGTCCGGCGCGCCTGGGGGCTGACCATCCGTGACGGGTACGGGCAGACCGAGACCACCGCGCAGGTCGGCAACACCCCGGGGTCGGAGGTGAAGCCGGGGTCCATGGGCCGTCCGCTGCCGGGCGTGCCCGTGGTGCTGGTCGACCCGATCACCGGCCGTCCGGTCGAGGGTCCGGGGGAGGGGGAGATCTGCCTGGACCTGTCGGCGCCGGGTGGGTGGGGGAGGCCATTGCCGCTGATGACCGGCTACCAGGGCGACCCCGAGCGCGCCGCCGAGGCGATGGCCGGCGGGTACTACCACACGGGGGACGTCGCGAGCGTCGACGCCGACGGCTACATCACCTACGTCGGCCGCACCGACGACGTCTTCAAGGCCAGCGACTACAAGATCAGCCCGTTCGAGCTGGAGTCGGTCCTCATCGAGCACCCGGCGGTCGCCGAGGCCGCCGTCGTCCCGGCGCCGGACGCGCTCCGGCTGGCGGTGCCCAAGGCCTACGTCACGCTGGTGGCCGGGCACGAGCCGACGGAGGAGACGGCGCTGTCGATCCTGCGGTACGCCCGCGAGCACCTGAACCCCTACCAGCGGGTCCGGCGGATCGAGTTCGCCGAGCTGCCCAAGACCATCTCGGGGAAGATCCGGCGGGTGGAGCTGCGGGCCCGCGAGGAGGAGCTCGCCACGGCCGACACGCGCTCCGGCGTCGAGTGGCGGGACGACCAGTTCCCCGAGCTCAAGAGCTGACACCGACCGTGCACCGCCTGGAGGGACCGCTGTGACCGTCGACCGACTGCTGCCGAGCGAGGAGGCCGAGGACCTGCTGGCCCTCGTCCGGGACGTGGCGGACAAGGAACTGGCGACCCGGGTGGACGAGCACGAGCGGGCCGAGAGCTATCCCGAGGGGCTGTTCGCGACCCTGGGGGAGCTGGGGCTGCTCGGCCTGCCCTACCCCGAGGAGCTGGGCGGGGGCGGTCAGCCCTACGAGGTCTACCTGCAGGTGCTCGAGGAGTTCGGCGCCCGCTGGGCGGCGGTCGCCGTCGCGGTGTCGGTGCACGGGCTGGCCTGCCACCCGCTGGCCACCTTCGGGACGACCGAGCAGCAGGAGCGCTGGCTGCCGCGGATGCTGGCCGGCGAGCTGATCGGCGGGTACTCGCTGTCCGAGCCGCAGGCCGGCTCCGACGCCGCCGCGCTGGCCTGCAAGGCGGAGAAGACCGACGGTGGCTACCGGGTCACCGGCACCAAGTCGTGGATCACCCACGGCGGCAAGGCCGACTTCTACGCGCTGTTCGCCCGCACCGGCGAGGGCTCCCGCGGCATCTCCTGCTTCCTCGCGCCGGGGCAGGTCGAGGGCCTGTCGTTCGGCCGGCCCGAGGAGAAGATGGGCCTGCACGCCATCCCCACCACGATGGCCAACTGGGACGGCGCGCTGCTCGAGGCCGACCGGCTGCTCGGTGCCGAGGGCCAGGGGCTGGCGATCGCCTTCTCCGCGCTGGACTCCGGCCGGCTGGGGATCGCCGCGGTCGCCACCGGGCTGGCGCAGGCGGCGCTGGACACCGCGGTGGACTACGCGCACGAGCGCAGCACCTTCGGCCGGAAGATCATCGACCACCAGGGGCTGGGTTTCCTGCTCGCGGACATGGCCGCCGCCGTCGACACCGCCCGGGCCACCTACCTCGACGCCGCCCGCCGCCGGGACGCCGGGCGCCCGTACAGCCGGCAGGCCAGCGTGGCGAAGCTGGTCGCCACCGACGCGGCGATGCGGGTGACCACCGACGCCGTCCAGGTGCTCGGCGGCTACGGCTACACCCGCGACTTCCCG
>DASQNB010000620.1:0-17399 GCA_035645175.1 Geodermatophilus sp. | reverse complement strand
TCCCGCCACCTCACGCTGGTCGTGGAGCTGGCCGCACCGCTGCGGGTCAGCCACCCCGGGAACGGTGTGGCCGCCCACGCCGTCGTCGGGGGCCTGCACACCCGCCCGGCCCTGATCGACGCCACCCGGTCCCAGGAGGGTCTGCAGTACGCCCTCACCCCGCTGGCCGCGAGCGCCCTGCTCGGGCTGCCCGCCGCCGAGCTCGCCGAACGCACCGTCGACCTGGCCGACGTGATCGGCCCCGGGGCGGCCCGGCTCGTGGACGACCTGGCGGCGGCTCCCGGCTGGGCACGGCGCTTCGCCCGGCTCGACGCCGCGCTGGTCGACCGGCTCTCCGGCCGCGTCGCACCCGTCCCGCCCGAGGTGCGGGAGGCCTGGCGCGTGGTGCACGGCAGCGCCGGCCGCTGCCGCATCGAGGACCTCGCCGCGCACGTCGGGTGGAGCCGCCGGCACCTGAGCGAGCGGTTCCGGCTCGCCACGGGGATCACGCCCAAGCAGGCGGCCCGGATCGCCCGCTTCGAGGCCACCCGCCGGCTGCTGGTCGACCCTCGGCGTCCGCCGCTGGCCGAGGTCGCCGCCCGGTGCGGCTACGCCGACCAGCCGCACCTGGCCCGGGAGTGGCAGGCCCTCGCCGGGTGCAGCGTCGGCACCTGGCTGCGCGAGGAGCTCCCGTTCGTCCAAGACAGCGCTGCCCACGAGGGGCCACCCTCTGCGGCATGACCGATCCGACGACCACTCCCCCCGCACCCACCGTCTGGCCCAGCGTCGGCTTCACCGACACCGACGCCGGGATCCGCTTCCTCACCGAGGGGCTCGGCTTCACCGTCACGGCCTGCCACCGCGGGGAGGACGGCACCGTCGAGCACGCCGAGGCGCGCTGGCCCGACGGCGGCGGCGTCATGTTCGGCAGCCGCGGCAAGCCCGGCGACTGGGGTGCCCTCGGCCCGCAGGGCGTCTACGTCGTCGCCGCCGGGCCGGCGACCGTCGACGCCGCCTGGGAGCGCCTGCGCGGCATGGCCGGGGTCGAGGTGCTGCGCGAGCTGCACGACACCGACTACGGCTCGCACCAGTTCGACGTCCGCGACGCCGACGGCAACCTCTGGACGCTGGGCACCTACCGGGGCGCCTGACCGGCCGGACCCGGGTCGGTGCCCGCCGGCAGGGGCGAGGCCCGGCACACGAGCCAGACCAGCGCCGCCTGCCACAGGACGAAGCCGGCCAGCGCGGCGAGCCACCCGGCGGGAGGGATCCCCAGGAGCACCGGGTGCGGCACCACCGCCACCGAGCACACCGTCAGGACGCCGGTGAGCCACACCAGCAGGGCGGTCCACCGGTAGCGCGGGGCCCGGCTCGGGCGGACGACGATCCCCAGCGCGGACAGGTCCTCGGGCGGGTGCGCCTGCAGCATGCGCCGCCGCGACCGGTAGACCGACACCCCCGGGTACCGCTGGGCCAGCACCCGCTCGCACCGGCGGCGACGGCGCGGGGAGAGCCGGGCGCGGCGAGGGAGGGTGACGGCCTGGACGCGCGCCGCGGCCGCCCGGAAGCCCGAGTCGCCCAGGACGATGCGGCCCCGGGCCGCGACCACCGCCGTCACGTCACCCCAGCCGGTGCCCAGGCCGGTGGAGCTGGGGTGGTACCAGCCGTAGAGGCCGCACCCGCACCCCCGCGCGGGTGGCGCGTGCGTGGCGTCCACCGCGCACCGGGCGTGCTCGACCGGCCAGCTCCAGGGGCCCGCCCGGACGTGCACCGGGGGGCGGAGCCCGTCCTCGGCCAGCCGGAACCGCCGGTAGCCGCGCAGCTCCCCGGCGACCAGGGCGGGCGGGTCCGGCGGCGCGGTCACGCCGGAGCGGGGACGGCCGGTGCCGGGACGGTCGGTGCCGGGACCGGCGCCGGATCCGGCGCGGCCGGGGCCGGCTCGGCCAGCGGCTCGCACTCGATCTCCCGACGCTCCGGGCCGATGTCGCCGGCGACGCACGGTCGGGCGGACGGGCCGCCCCTCCGGGCGGCGCGGGGTGTCAGCGGTGCGGTCAGCGTGTCCATCTGCGGCTCCTCGCCGTGCGACCCGGGTCCCCAGTGAAGCACCGGGCGCCCCGCCGAGGAGCCCCTCGCGTCGCCGTCAGGACGGCGTGGGCGCGGTGGGCCGCGGCTCGGTCTCCTCGCTCACCGTGGGGATGCCCCGGACCCTGCGCCAGAGCCAGCCCGACGGCACCCGCCGGCCGGTCACCACGTACTCGCGGGCGGCGTCCACGAGCAGGATGATCTCCAGCGCCCGCCGGGCGGCCGGCCAGCCGGCGAGGAGGAGCTCGTCCCCGGGCGCCAGGACGTGGTCGGGGCCCGGCGCCAGCGTGGCGTCGTCCCCGCGCAGCAGGAGCAGGGGCACCGCGTGGAGCGGCTCGTCGCGGTCCTCCGGGTTGCGCAGCAGACTGCCGAGCCGCGCCTCCCCGGAGGCCAGCCAGGGGGTCAGGGCCGGGGCCTCCCGCTCGGTGAGCCGCACCTTCCACAGCGCCTGCAGGTGCTGCCCGCACAGGGCGGTGAGGCGGTCGACCAGGGCCGCGGCCCAGTCGTCCCCGAGCGCCGGCATCGCGCGGAGGAAGCGCCAGAGCAGCGGCGTCGAGAGCTGGGCGTACACCTCGTGCGCGATCTCCTCGGTGGGGACGAGGAGCGCGTCGAGCTCCATCGCGGCGAACAGCGGCGCGCTCGACGGCCGGTTCTGCCGGGCGGCGAGGAACAGGTCGGGGTTGGCCCTGCGGGCGGTCTCCACCAGCGAGAGGTTGGTGATGTCGTTGTCGGTCCCGGCGACGAACCCCACGGCCTCCTCGAGCCCCACCGCCGCCAGCACGCCGGACTCGTACCCACCCGCCACGACGACGTCGTCCGCGTCGTCGTGCGGGCTCGGGTCGATGACGGTCACGTCGATGCCCTCCGCGCGCAGGTCCGCGGTCAGTTCCCGGCCGAGCCGGCCGTAGCCGCACACCACCCAGCGGCCGCTGCGCGGCGGCGAGGCCCGCGGGGGCAGGGGCGCTCCGGGCCCGCTCTCCAGCCAGGTCAGCAGCTGGTAGGACGCCGGCGCCCGCAGCGCCAGCTGTACGTGGTCGCCGAAGAGGTCGAACGGGTTGACCACGCTGGGCGAGCCGAAGACCCGCATGCGCTCGGCCATGACGTGCGTCGTCGCCCGCGCGATCACCGGGATGTCGGGACGGAGCAGGGCGGTCGTCATGACGACGGCGAGGTTGGCCTCGTCGTCGTCGGTGAGTGCCACGACCGCCTCGCAGCAGGGGTGGTCCAGACCCGCGACACCGAGGTGCCCGGGGTCGCGGGCATCGGCGGCGAGCCCGGCGACGTCGCCGCGGTACGACTCGAGCTCGAGACCGTCGATCCGCTCGTCGTTCCGGTCCAGGACGACGACCCGACGGCCCAGCGCGTCCATCGAGTGCCCCAGCAGCTCGCCGGCGCGGCCGTAGCCCGCGATGAGGACGAACGGCTCGGCCAGCCGGGCCACCTTGCGGGTGAACCGCTGCAGCGCCAGCGCCGAGCGGAACGCCCGGTCCTGGAGCAGGCCCAGCAGCGAGCCGATCGCGTAGGCCCAGCCGACCACCGTGAGATAGATCGAGATGGTCACCCACATCCGCTGGTTGTAGGTGAACGGGTACGGGATCTCGCCGAAGCCGATCGTCGTCGCCGTGTAGCTCATGACGTAGATGGCGTCGAAGAACCCCATGTCGAAGGGCCGCCCCTCGTCGTCCTGACCGGGGATCAGGGTCAGGCCCAGCACGCTGACCGAGAAGATCGCGACCAGCACGATGAGGGGTGCCCGCATGCGGCGCAGGATCAGGAAGATCGTCTCCGAGGCCCGGTTGGCGGAGGCAGCAGCGGCCAGCAACCGGGCGCGACGGGCCCGCCGCTCTTCCTCCTCGCGCCGGCCGTGGCGCGCCCAGAACGTCAGCAGGGGGTTGCCCATGGTGGCCTCCCGGTCACCCGCGGTGGAAGGAGACGGTCTCGATCACCAGGAGCACCACCGAGACGAGGTTGGCCAGCAGCGCCCCGCCGGCCACCGACACCACGCTCGCCGTCCACCCCGGGGTCATGCCCGCGGTGGAGACGTACTCGGCGTAGCCGTACATCAGGGCCGCCGCGACCAGCTGGAGGCTCGCCACGAGGCTGGTCGCCAGGTGCACGGCGCCGATCTGGGTGCGGTCGCCGAACTTGAGCACGGTCGCGATGAGGTTCACGATGACCGCCGCGAACAACTCGTAGCGGTTGTGCAGCTCGGGGCGATCGATGTCACCGATGAAGAAGCCGAAGTTCAGCGTGGCCGCGAGCAGGACGAAGAACCCGAAGACCACCTTCTCCAGGTTCACCCGGACCTCCTCCGACGCCGACCCGACGAGGAGCTGAGCATCCCCGTCACGGGCCTCCGGCGCTACGCAGAGCGGCAGCGGCAGCACGACCCGGTCGACCAGCTCGGTGACGACGGCGCCGTCCAGCGGGCGCCCGGTGACCAGCCAGCGCAGCGCGAGCACCGCCGGGCCGACCTCCGCGGCCACCGACCGGCCCGCGCCCGCGGGGACCTCGCCACGCGCCTCCGCCCTGGTGACGAGGGTCTCCCACGCCCGGTCCCAGTTGGCCAGCGGCAGCCGCCGGCAGCCCTCCTGGAGCACCGGGTCGTCGATGACCACGGCCTGGACCTCCCTGACGCGGCGGGGCCGACCGCGGTCCCCCGCGGCCGGCCCCGTGCATCCCCCCTCGACCGGCGTCCCGTCCCCCACGGTCCGTCGGTCGTCGTGCAGCCGGTCGCGCCGTTCCCCCTCGGCGTCCCCGGCCCGGCCGGTGCACCGTCCCCTCCGGTGTCCCGGTCGTCGATCCCGGCGGCGTCGTCCCCCACGACGCCGCCGGTCGGACCGGCCGGCGGCTCCGTCCCCCCGTGCGATGGAGACGCCGGCTGTCCGTCGGGCCCCTGCGGGCCGGCTCACCGGGCGGCGCCGGCGCGCTGCGCGCCGCTGAACACGAAGTCCAGCGAGCTGGTGGCTCCCTCGACCAGCTCGGCCGTCGCGGTCGACGGCAGGCGCGCGGTCAGGAGCAGGTGGTCGGTGCCGCCCGGCGCCAGGGACGCCGCACCGAGCAGCGGGACGTCGGTGACGATCGGGCCGGCGTGGTGGCGGGTCGTCGTCCCGCCGCAGGCCCAGCCGCCGTCGACGGCGGTCCAGGCCTCGGAGCAGGACTCCACGGCCAGCTGCAGGCCGTCGACCCGGTCGGTGTCGCCGAAGGTGCCCCGGCCGGCGACGGAGGCGGCGGCCCCCAGGACGACGACCGACGCGGCTGTCCTCGACCGCGTGCGGCGGGCCTGTCCTGCGGGCAGGGCGTCCACGGTGCTCTCCTCGGGCTGGTCGTCGCGGCTACGGAGAGGACTCTGCGGGCCGATCCGCAGGCCTCCCGCCCGGCACCCGCAAGAGACCCGCAAGATGCGGGAAACGCGTTGCGGGCCTCCCTACCGTCGGGACGTGACCCGTACCGAGGAGCTGACGCCGGTCCACCGCGCGGAGGACGGCGAACTGGTGGGCTGGCTGAGCAGCGAGCGGCGCGACGACGCCGACGTGTGGGTCGCCCGCGCCCTGTTCGGCTCCCCGCTGCGCGCCTTCCCCGAGCGGCAGGACGCGGAGGCGTTCCTCCGCCGCTGCGGTCTGCCGCTGCTCGCCGAGCGCTGGTGGTACCGGCCGTCCGGCGCCACGGCGGAGCGCGCCACCTGGTTGGTCGAGGCACGGCCGGGCGCGGTCACCGTCCGGTTCGGGTACGACCTGCACGACACCGCGACGCTCACCGGGGCCGAGCTCGACCGGCTCCGGCCCACCCCGGAAGCCGGGGGCGCCCACGGCGGTTGACGCCTGGTGTGGACAGGGACGTCGAGGTCGTCGTCATCGGCGCCGGCCAGGCCGGGCTCAGCACGGCGCACCACCTCGACCGGCTGGGGCTCGGCTTCGTCGTCCTGGACGCCGAGCCCCGGGCCGGCGGCGCCTGGCAGCACAGGTGGCCGTCGCTGACCCTGGCCCGCACGCACCACGTGCACGACCTGCCCGGCCTCCCGTTCCCGCCGGCCGCGGACGACGTGCCCGCCGCGGAGGCAGTGCCCGCCTACTTCGCCGGCTACGAACGGCACTTCGCGCTGCCGGTGCACCGGCCGGTGCGGGTGCGTGCGGTCCGCCGGACCCCTGACGACCGGTTCCGCGTCGAGACGTCGGACGGCGACTGGACCGCCGACGCGGTCGTCAACGCCACCGGCACCTGGACCCGCCCGTTCGTGCCGCGCTACCCCGGGCAGGAGCTGTTCCGCGGCCGCCAGCTGACGCCGCCGGACTACCGCGGGGCCGCGGAGTTCGCCGGGCAGTCGGTGGTCGTGGTGGGCGGGGGGGCCTCGGCGGTGCAGCTGCTCGGGGAGATCGCCGAGGTCGCCGACACCACCTGGGTGACCCGGCGCCCGCCGGTGTGGCGCGAGGAGCCGTTCGGGCCGGGGGAGGGCCGGGCCGCGGTGGCGCTCGTGGCGGACGCCGTCCGCGAGGGCCGCCCGCCGTCCAGCGTCGTCGGCGTCACCGGCCTGGTGGTCACCCCGTGGGTGCGCGCGGCCCGCGAGCGCGGCGTCCTCGACCGGCTGCCGGTGTTCGACCGCCTCACCCCGGACGGCGTGGCCTGGGACGACGGCCGGTCCGTGCGCGCCGACGCCGTCCTGTGGGCCACCGGCTTCCGTGCCGCACTGGGCCACCTGGCACTGCTGCAGCTGCGCGGTCCCGGGGGTGGCATCCGGATGGAGGGCACGCACGTGGCCGGCGAGCCGCGGGTGCACCTGGTCGGCTACGGCCCCTCGGCGAGCACCGTGGGTGCCAACCGTGCCGGCCGGGAGGCCGCCGTGGCGCTGCGCCGGCTGCTGCACCCGTCACTCGCCCGCTCGGCCTGAGGCCCTCCGGGACCGATCAGGGTCGCCTCAGGGCGCTCCCGGATGTACGCCCGGCGCGGCTCCCGACAGCCTCGAGGCCATGACCTCCTCGCCCCTGCCGGACCGGGTGACCACGTGATCACCGCGCACCGGCTCACCAAGACCTACGGCGCCCGCACCGCCGTCGACGGGATCGACTTCACCGTCCAGTCGGGCCGGGTGACCGGCTTCCTCGGGCCGAACGGCGCCGGCAAGTCGACGACGATGCGGATGGTGCTGGGGCTGGACCGCCCCACCTCCGGCAGCGTCACCGTCAACGGCCGCCGCTACGCCGACACCCCTGCACCGCTACGCGAGGTCGGCGCGCTGCTGGAGGCGCGGGCGCTGCACCCGGGCCGGTCGGCGCGCGACCACCTGCGCTGGCTCGCGGTCAGCAACGGCATCCCGTCCGGCCGGATCGACGAGGTGCTGGACCTGGTCGGACTGACCTCCGTCGCCGGCCAGCGGGTGGGCCGGTTCTCCCTCGGGATGGGACAGCGGCTGGGCATCGCGGCCGCGCTGCTCGGCGACCCGCCGGTCGTCGTCCTCGACGAGCCGGTCAACGGGCTGGACCCCGAGGGCATCCGCTGGGTGCGCACCCTCGCCCGGGAGCTCGCCGCGGAAGGCCGCACGGTGTTCGTCTCCAGCCACCTCATGTCGGAGATGGCGCTGACCGCCGACCACCTCCTGGTCATCGGCCGGGGCCGCATCCTGGCCGACTGCTCCACGGCGGAGTTCGTCGCCCAGCACGCCGCCTCCCACGTGCGGGTCCGCAGCCCGCAGCACGACGAGGTCGCCACCCTGCTGCGCCGCGAGGGCCTCGACGTCGCGGCGCACGGCGGGGAGCTGCGGGTCCACGGGCCCGACGCCGCCGCGGTGGGCGAGCTGGTCGGCCGCGCCGGCCTGCTGCTGCACGAGCTGACCGTGGTGCGCTCCTCGCTCGAGGACGCCTTCATGACCCTGACCGCGGACAGCGTCGAGTACGCAGGAGCCTCTCGATGACCGCCGTGGACACGCACGCCCGGACCCGTGTCGAGGACCCGGCCCGCCCGGGGATCGGCGCCACCGTGCGGGCCGAGTGGATCAAGTTCTGGACCGTCCGGTCGACGAGCTGGTCGGTGGGCGCGATGTTCGTCCTGGGTGCGGGGCTGACCACACTGGTCTGCGCGCTGGTCGCCCGGGACCTCGCTGCCGGGACCACCGGTGAGCCGGTCGGCGCCTTCGTCACCTGGGGGCTGGTGATCGCCCAGGTGACCGCCGTCGTCCTGGGCGCGCTCATGGTGACCAGCGAGTACGGCACCGGGCTGGTCCGCGCGACGCTGGCGGCCACCCCGCGCCGTGGGGCGGTGCTGGCCGCCAAGGCGGTGGTGCTGACCGGGACGCTGTTCGTCGCCGGCACTCTCACCGCCGTCGCCGGCTACCTGGGTGGCAACTGGTTCCTCGCCCGGGAGGGCATCGGGCTGGCCCTCACCGACGACGGCGTGCTGCGGTCCCTGCTGGGCAGCGGGCTCTACATGGCCGGGCTCGGCCTGCTCGCCGCCGGCGTCGGGCTGCTGGTCCGGCACACCGCCGCCGCGCTGTCGATCGTGCTGGGCCTCGTCTTCGTCGTCGGCAACCTGGTGATGGTGCTGCCCGGCGCGTGGGGTGAGTGGGCGACCAAGCTGATGCCGGGCAACGCCGGGTCGGCCATCGCCAGCCCGGAGTCGTTCAACCCGCTGCTGCTGGACCCCTGGGTCGGCTTCGCGGTGTTCCTCGCCGAGGTCGCGGCCGTCCTGACGCTGGCCGCCGTCGCCTTCACCCGCCGCGACGCGTAGTGCTCTGTCGGCCTACCGGCCGACACCGCGGCCACCTGCCGTCCCCGGTCACGCGGAGCCGCTGCCCATGTCCCCGGCGGGAGGCCTCCGGCCCCCACACCGGGTCCACGCCGGCTCACTGCCGTCCCGGCCACTGCCTGCCCCTCCCGTGCGAGGACTCGGGAGGGGCAGGGACAGTGGAGCCCATGCACGACATCGACCCGCAGGAGAACGGACGCCGGACCGCCGACGAGCTGGTCCGCCGGCTGTCCCAGGACGACGGCGCCGGCGCCGACGAGCTGCTGGCCGGCATCGACGACATCCGCGACCTGGTGTTCGTCGGCGCCGGGCTCACCGCGCTGGCCCGCGTCGACGGCCGGCAGCTCCCGCCCGCCCAGCGCGCCCAGGCGAGCACCCGGCAGGTGCAGCTGGGCCAGCTGCGCGACGCCTCCCGGGACGACCCCGAGGGACTGCGGAGGTGGCTGCGGCGGTCCGGCGAGGAGATCCTCTTCCTCCGGGCGCTGCGGGAGGCCGCCGCGCGCGTCACCGGCTGAGCTACCGCTGCGCGGCCACCCGCGCCAGCGGCAGGGTGAGCAGCAGCACGCCGGCCACGAGCACGTAGGTCCACGACAGGCCGACCCCGGCGGCGACGAGCCCGAGGGTCAGCGCGCCGATGGCGGTCCCGGCGTCGAACGACGCGTTCCACATCGCGCTGGCGGCGGTGGCCCCGCGCTCGCCGGCGCGGGCGAAGGCGGCCAGCAGCGTCAGGTTCTGCACCGCGCCGTAGCCCGCGCCGAAGAGGGCGGCACCGGCGAGCACCCAGCCGGCGCCCGCACCCAGCCCCAGCGCGACGGCGGCCAGCCCGGCCGCGGAGACCAGCAGGGCCAGCGGCAGCAGCAGCCGGGTGCCCGCCCGGTCGGCGAGCAGGCCGGCCCCCCAGCGGGTGAGTGCGCCCGTGACGCCGAAGACCAGCAGCGCCGCCGTCGCCAGGACGCCGTCGGGCCGCTCGATCGGCAGGAAGGTGACCAGCCCGCCGCCGGCGAGGGTGACCACGAGCAGGACCGCCGACGGGGCGAGCGCGGCGCGCACCGCGGCACGGGAGGACGACGTCCCGCGCGGTGCTCCTCCGCGGGCCCGGCGGACCACGGCCGGGACCAGTGGCAGCGCGAGCACCGGTGCGGCGGCCAGCCAGGCCAGCCAGCCGACGTGCCCGTCGAGCACCAGGGCCACCCCGGCCGGGACGGCCACCAGGTTGGGCACCGCGATGGCCAGGCCGTAGATGCCGATCGCCTCCCCGCGCCGCTCGGCCGGGGCCACCCGCGCGGCCAGCGTCGCGCCGAGCACGGTGAGCACCGCGAACCCGGCGCCGCGCACCGCGGAGACCGCCGAGAGCCAGAGCAGCCCGTCGTCGACCGCGTAGAGCGGTGAGGGTGCACCGAGGGCCACCAGTCCGGCGGCCAGTACCGGCCCGACGCCGTACCGGGCGGTCAGCGCCGGCACCGCGGACTGGACGGCCACGGTGACGAGGAGGAGGACTGCGGTCACCACGCCGGCGGTGTCGGCGGCGGCACCCCCGGCGACCGCGTACGCCGGCAGCGAGGCCAGGGTCAGGCAGTAGCTGGCGAAGCCGAGCGCCGTCGCGCCGACCAGCGCCCGCATCGCCGGCAGCCGCCACAGCGACGTCCGCACCTCCGCCGTCCCGCGTGCCACGCCGCTCCCCTCGACCGGGCACCGTCGCCCGGCCGCCCAGCCACCCAGCATGACCGGCTGCTCGTCACGGGGCGGAGTCAGGTGTGTCCGGGCTGCCCATCGCCTCGCGCAACCGTGACCGGCCGGGCTCGGTACCGCGGTCGAACCCGTGACAGGGCCCAGGGGGACGGATGACACTCGGGCAGAGGTCCAGGTGGAGGACGGCCCGATCGCCGTCCTCCACCTGCCGGGTCGTCGACCCCGACCGTTGCGGGGGTGTTGCCGTGCCGGACTGCAGCTGCGTCCTCGCGCCCGTCCGCCCCCGTCGTGGACGTCCCCACCCTCCTGAGGAGCCCTCCCATGCCCCGGGTCCGCACTCCCGCCCGACCGGTCCACGTCCTCGTCGTGGGGCTGCTGGTCGCAGCGTCCGCCGCCCTCGCCCCTGCGGCGGCCGCCGCTTCAGAGGAGGAGGGCCTGTTCCGGCTGGCCCACCTCTCCCCCGACACCCCGGCCGGTGACGTCTACGTCGACTCGGTGTCCGATCCGGACGTGCAGCTGACGTTCCCCGGGGTCGAGTACGGGATGGTCTCCGACTACCAGGAGGTCCCGGCCGGCACGTACACCATCAGCATGCTCCCGGTCGGGTCGCCTCCCGACGCCCCGCCGATCCTGTCGGCCACGGTCGACGTCGCGCCCGGCAGCGCCCGCACGGTCGCCGGGCTGGGCACCTTCGCCGACCTGGGGCTGGACGTCCTCGAGGACGACCTCACCCTGCCGCCCGCCGACCAGGCCCGCGTCCGCGTCATCGCCGCCGCCGCCGACGCCGAGTCGCTCGACGTGACGACGGACGACGGCACCGTGGTCGCCTCCGACCTGCCGTTCGCCACCGCGACCGACCACGTCGACGTGCCCGGCGGCCCGGCCACCCTGACGGTCACCCCGGACGACGGGCCCGCGGTGCAGCTCCCGGTCGACCTGGCCGCGGGGTCGGTGTACACGCTGCTCGTCCTCGACGACGGCACCGGCGGGCTGACGGTGCAGCGCGCCCTGGACGCCGCCGGCTCGGGGACGGTCCCCGTCGGGGGCGTCCAGACCGGTGCCGGGGGCGCCGCCGACGGGGCGGCGAGCGCGACGACGGCGACGGTCGCGGTCGCGGTCGCTGCGGCCGCCGCAGCGGTCCTCGGGCTGCTCGCCCGACCGGGACGGCGGCCGGGACGCCACACCGCACCGTCCCGGACACGGTGACGTCCCGGGGCGTGGCGCGCAGTCGGCATCGCGCGCCGCCGCCGTCCGTGGCCCGGACGGCCGTGCGCCTGCTGGCGGTCGTCGTCCAGGTCGCCGCCACGGTCGCGTTCGGGCTCGCGGGGGACGGGCCGGGCACAGGCACGGTCGTCCTGCCGGAGGTCGCAGCCGGCCCGGTCGTCCTGCCGGAGGTCGGGTCCGGCAAGGTCGCCGTTCCGGCCCGGCTCACCATCCCCGCCGTCGACGTGGACGTCGACCTGGTCCGGCTGGGCGTGGACGACGCGGGCCGGCTCGTGCCGCCGGACGACCACGCCGTCGCCGGCTGGTTCGCCGCCGGGCCGGCGCCGGGTGCGATCGGACCCGCGGTGCTGGCCGGACACGTCGACTCCGTCGACGGTCCCTCGGTGTTCTCCCGGCTCGACGAGGTGCCGCTCGGCGGCGAGGTGCTGGTCGCCCGGGAGGACGGGACCACCGGACGCTTCACCGTGACCCGGGTCGAGCAGTACCCGAAGGACGCCTTCCCGACGACGGAGGTCTACGGTCCGGCCGCGGGCGCCGAGCTGCGCCTGATCACCTGCGGGGGCGACTTCGACCGCACCCGGCGCAGCTACCTGGACAACGTCGTGGTCTACGCGCGGCTGGCGACCTGAGCCGCTCCCCACCCCGGCCCACAGCACCGGCGGGACCGTCAGGGCGCGCGCGTGCCCCTGCTGACCCTCGGGGTGCACCATGCCGAGGTGACCCCACCCCGGCCCGACCCGTCCCCGGACACGGACCGCCGTCGTCCGGTGTTCAGCCGCTGCTACGCGCGGATCAGCGAGGGGATGGACGCCGAGGGCATGGGCGCCCTGCGTACCGAGCTGCTCGCCCCGCTCTCCGGCCGGGTGGTGGAGGTCGGCTGCGGCAACGGCCGCAACTTCGCGCGCTACCCGGCTCCGGTCACGCAGGTGACCGCGGTGGAGCCCGAACCACACCTGCGCGCGCTCGCGACCCGAGCGGCCGCAGCCGCGCCGGTCCCGGTGACCGTGGTCCCCGGCACCGCCGAGGCGCTGCCCCTGCCGGACGGCGGGTTCGATGCCGCGGTGCTGTGCCTGGTGCTGTGCTCGCTGTCCGACCGCACGACCGCACTCGCCGAGCTCAGGCGGGTGCTGCGCCCCGGGGGCACGCTGGTCTTCCTGGAGCACACGCTCGCCCCGACCCGACGGATGCGTGCGGTGCAGCGGATCGCCGACGCCACGGTGTGGCCCGTGCTGGCCGGCGGCTGCCACACCGCCACCGACCCGGTCGGTGACGTGCAGCGGGCCGGCTTCGAGGTCACCGGGCTGCGCCGGCTGCGCTTCCCCGACACCCGCGTCTCCCTCCCGGCCACGCCGCACGTCCTGGGCTCTGCTCGCAGCCCGACTGACGCCGACGGCGGGTGAGGGCGTCCCGTGCCCCTGCTCACCGTCGGCCACGGCCCCGACGACCGCACCCGCCTCGGCGCCCGGCTGACCGCGGCCGGGGTCGGCCGCGTCGTCGACGTCCGCCGTTTCCCGGGGAGCCGCAGCAACCCCGACGTCCGGCGCGAGGCGCTCGAGGAGTGGCTGCCCGCTGCGGGCGTCGGCTACCGGTGGGACCCGCGGCTGGGCGGGCGCCGCCGGCTGCCCGCGGACGCGCCGGTGGCCGACGGCTGGTGGACCGTCGCCCAGTTCGCCGCCTACGCCGCACACACCCGGACGCCGGAGTTCGCGACGGCGCTCGACGAGGTGCTGGCCGAGGCGGCGATGGCGACCGTGGCGGTGATGTGCAGCGAGAGCGTGTGGTGGCGCTGCCACCGGCGGCTGGTCGCCGACGTCGCCGTCCTCGGCCGCGGCGTGCCGGTGCACCACCTCGTCCCCGACGGTCGGCTGACCCCGCACACGCCGTCGGCCGGCGCGGTGCTCGGCCCCGACGGCCTGGTCCGCTGGCCGAAGCCGCATTGATCATCGTCCGCGTGCGCGCGACACGGGCGGACACGCCGGTGCGGCGAGCACCGGGACGATGATCGACTCCGGGGGGCGCTCACTGCCGTGCGGAGGGGGCCGGAGTCGGTCAGGAACGCCTGGCGAGGCTCGCCAGCGCGTCGGCCAGCTGGTCGACCGCCCAGTCCAGTTCGGCCGGCTCGACCACCAGGGGCGGCGCCAGCCGGACGGTGGACCCGTGGGTGTCCTTGACCAGGACGCCCCGCTCGGCGAGCGCCACGCAGACCTCCCGGCCGGTGGCCAGCCCCGGGTCGACGTCGACGCCGGCCCACAGGCCGATGGTGCGCACCGCGGTGGCGCCCGCACCGAGGAGCTCCCGCAGCCGGCCGTCGAGGTGCTCGCCGAGCCGCCGGGCCCGCTCCTGCCACTCCCCGCCGGCCAGCATGCCGACGACCGCCCGCCCCACCGCGCAGGCGAGCGGGTTGCCGCCGAAGGTCGACCCGTGCTGGCCCGGGCGCAGGACGCCGAGGACGTCCGCGTCCGCGACGACGGCGGACACCGGCACCACGCCGCCGCCGAGCGCCTTGCCCAGCAGGTAGACGTCGGCGACCACGTCGCTGTGCTGCACCGCCAGCGTCCGGCCGGTGCGGGCCAGACCGGACTGGACCTCGTCGGCGATCATCAGCACGCCCTCGCGGGTGCAGGTCTCGCGGACCGCGGGGAGGAAGCCGGGGGGCGGGATGACCACGCCGGCCTCGCCCTGCACGGGCTCCAGCAGCACGGCGACGGTGTCCTCGTCGATCGCGGCCGCCACGGCGGCGGCGTCCCCGTACGGCACGGTCCGGAAGCCCGGCGTGAAGGGGCCGTAGCCGGCGCGGGCCTCCGGGTCGTCGGAGAAGCTGATGACGGTGGTCGTCCGGCCGTGGAAGTTGCCGGCCATCACGACGATGTTCGCGCGGCCGGGCGGAACGCCCTTGACCTCGTAGCCCCACTTGCGGGCCACCTTGATGCCGGACTCCACGGCCTCGGCACCGGTGTTCATCGGCAGGACCATCTCCTTGCCGACCAGGTCGCCGAGCTCGGCCGCGAACGGCCCGAGCTGGTCGTGGCCGAAGGCGCGGCTGATCAGGGTGAGCCGGTCCAGCTGCGCGCGGGCGGCGGCGAGGACGGTGGGGTTGGCGTGCCCGAAGTTGACCGCCGAGTAGGCGGCCAGGCAGTCCAGGTAGCGCCGTCCCTCGACGTCGGTGACCCAGGCGCCCTCTGCCGAGGCGGCCACCACCGGCAGCGGCGCGTAGTTGTGCGCGGCCCGCCGGTCGACCAGCGCCGCGTGGATCGCGGGCGAGGCCGCGGGTCCACCGCCCTCCGGGCTCAGCCGCGGAGCTCCAACGTGCAGCACTTGACACTCCCCCCTGCCTTGCGGAGCTCGGAGAGGTCGACCCCGACCGGCCGGTAGCCGCGCTGCCGCAGCTGTCCGGCCAGCCCGGTCGCCTCCGCCGAGAGGACCACGTTGTGACCGTCGGAGACGACGTTGAGCCCCAGCACCGCGGCGTCCTGCGCCGAGGCGAGGACGGCGTCGGGGAACAGCCGGCGCAGCACCTCACGGCTGCCCTCGCTGAACGCCTCCGGGTAGTAGGCGACGTCGTCGTCGCCGAGCACCGCCAGCGCGGTGTCCAGGTGGTAGAAGCGCGGGTCGACCAGCGACAGGCCGATCACCGGCATCCCGAACAGCTCCTGCACCTCGCGGTGCGCGGCCGGGTCGGTGCGGAACCCGTGGCCGGCGAGGATGCGCTCCCCGACCACGAGGAAGTCGCCCTCGCCCTCGTTGGTGGCCACCGGGACGGTGGCCTCCTTGAGCCGCCCGCCGTCGACGGCCGCCTGGAACCAGCGCTGGTAGAGCAGCCCCTCCGGGCCCCGCTCCGGGTGGGTGAACCGGGCGCCGAGCGCCCGACCCTCGACCACCAGCCCGCCGTTGGCGGCGAAGACCATGTCGGGGAGGCCGGGCTCGGGGTCGATGACCTCGACCTCGTGGCCGAGCTCCTCGTAGGTCCGGCGCAGCTCCGCCCACTGACGCATCGCCAGACCGGTGTCCACCGGGGCCGCGGGGTCCATCCAGACGTTGATCGCGTAGCTCACCGTGAAGTGCACCGGGGGGCACATCAGGTAGCGGCGCGGGGTCGCCGCGCGGGCCATCGGCGACCGGACGGACGCGGTCGATGCGGTCATGGACGGGCTCTCCAGGGGTCGACGAGACCGCCGGGGGTCTGCACCGGCGGTCCCCTCGAACGTAGGCACCCCGCTGACCGGCGACAAGCGACGTCCGTTGCTGGACCAACCGTGATCCGTTGCGTCATCCTGGAGCAAACGTGCGATCCGTTGCAGAGGAGTGACGTGGACGACCTGGACCGCAGCATCGTGGCCTGCCTGCAGCAGGACGCCCGCGCGACCTACGCCGAGATCGGGGCGGAGGTCAGCCTCTCGGCGCCCGCGGTCAAGCGGCGGGTGGACCGGCTGGTCGCCTCCGGCGCGATCCGCGGGTTCACCGCGCTGGTGGACCCCGCGGTGCTCGGCTGGCAGACCGAGGCCTACGTCGAGATCTACTGCAAGGGCACGGTCTCGCCGGCCGAGCTGCGCCGGACCCTGGCCGACGTCCCGGAGGTCGTGGGCGCCTGCACCGTCTCGGGCTCGGCCGACGCCCTGGTGCAGATCCTCGCCTCCGACGTCCGGCACCTGGAGCAGGCGATGGAGCGCATCCGCAACGAGCCCAACGTCGACCACACCGAGAGCGTCATCGTGCTCTCCCGGCTCATCGACCGCCCCCGCTCCTGAAGGAGGACCCTCCTGCCCCCCGCCACTCGCACGCTCGCGCCAGGCCCCGTCCAGAGGCTCGCCGCGAGCTTGCGAGCGGTGAGGAGGACGGGGTCCTCATACCTGTAGGAGGGCCGTCTCAGTACGTCACCAGGCTCAGCGCGGGCTCTGCAGGAGGGACAATCACGACATGTGCGGGTAGCGGTGGTCGGTCGGCGGCACGAAGGTCTCCTTGATCGAGCGGGTGCTCGTCCAGCGCTGCAGGTTCTGCGCGGCGCCGGCCTTGTCGTTGGTGCCCGAGGCCCGCCCGCCGCCGAACGGCTGCTGCCCGACGACCGCGCCGGTGGGCTTGTCGTTGACGTAGAAGTTGCCGGCGGCGAACCGCAGGAACCGCTGCGCGTGCGCGATCGCCGTGCGGTCCTGGGCGATGACCGCCCCGGTCAGCGCGTAGGGCGCCGCCGACTCCATCTGGGTCAGCACCGTGTCGTAGTCCGCGTCGTCGTACACGTGCAGGGAGAGCAGGGGGCCGAAGTACTCGGTGGTGAACACCTCGTGCCCCGGGTCGGTGCCCTCGATGATCGTCGGCCGCACGAAGAAGCCCTCGCTGTCGTCGGCCTGCCCGCCGGCCACGATCGACAGCGCCGGGTCGTCGTCCACCCGGTCCAGGACGCCGGACAGCTTGGAGAAGGACTTCCGGTCGATGACCGCGCCCATGAAGTGGGACAGGTCGGTGACGTCGCCCTGGGTCAGCGCCTCGGTCTGCCCGATCAGGTCGTCGCGCAGGCGGCCCCACACCGAGCGGGGGACGTACGCGCGCGAGGCCGCCGAGCACTTCTGGCCCTGGAACTCGAACGCGCCGCGCACCAGCGCCGTCCGCAGCACGTCGACGTCGGCCGAGGGGTGGGCGAGGACGAAGTCCTTGCCGCCGGTCTCACCGACGATGCGCGGGTAGCCGCGGTAGTTCGC
>DASQNB010000619.1:0-5877 GCA_035645175.1 Geodermatophilus sp. | reverse complement strand
GTCAGCCGGTAGGTCTCGGGGACCTCCTCGGCCACCCGCCGCGGCGTGGGCATCAGGTCGATGACCATGCGGGTCGGCGCAAAGGCCTCCGCGTAGCCGATCCGGGCCTGGGCACCCCAGTGCCGGGCCGAGGCCACGACGGCGTCGGGCTCGACCATCGCCGACATCTCGACCTGCGAGGCGTGCGCGCCGAGGGCGGCGAGCTTGCCCGAGAGGTAGGCGGTGACGTCGACGAAGGTCGTCGGGTGGAACGTCAGCGTGGACGGGCTCTGGTAGTGCATGACCCGGGAGAGCCGGCGGGCCGCCGACAGCGTCGCGGCGGCGACGGCGCGGTGGTCCTGGTGGCTGTCGTCGGGGGCGTGCACGTAGACGAGGTCGGCGTCGGTCTCCGTGATCGCCCGCTCGACGACGGCGACCGTGGCGGCGTCCGGCATGACGGTGCAGTCCCGCTGCCCGCCCCACAGCAGCCCGGCACCCAGGGTGCGGGCGGCCTGCTCCTGCTCGAGGCGCCGGCCGGCGATGGCCTCGTCGTCGCCCGGGCCGTTCTCGCCGCCGGTCATGACCAGCATCGTGACGGCGTCACCGGCGGCCGAGTGGGCCAGCAGGGTGGCACCGCAGCCGAGCTCGATGTCGTCGGGGTGCGCCCCGACCGCGAGGACCCTACGCATCACCGCGGCTCCTGCTCGTCAGGGCGCTCGCGCGCCGCTTGGCACGGTGGACCAGGACGCCGCCGACCACCCCGGCAGCCGCCAGCGCGATGGCCGGACCGGTCCCGTTGCCCTCTTCCGTCAGCTCCGTCGACGACGGGCAGACCGAGGAGGACCCCGCAGCCGCGCGGTAGTCCAGCGTGTGGCCGTCCAGCACCCAGCGCGCGCCGGCGTAGAGGTCCGAGACGCTCACCTTCGTGGTGAACGCACCGTTGACCGTGCCCGGCTCGAAGGACGTGGGGGGCAGCGTCGCGAACTTCGACGGGAACGCCTGGTTGTCCGCACCGCGCGCGATGCTGACCGTCGTGCGCGAGCTGTTGACGTAGCCGACGACGACCGTCCAGCTGCGGTCGGGGTTCTCCTTGTAGCAGTTGAGGACCGGCTTGACCGTGTAGGTGGCCACGGCCGAGGCCGCGCCCGGCACGGCGACGAGCCCGATCAGCGCGATGACCGCGACCAAGGCCGCACGGGTGGCACGCGCGCGCAGGCGCCGTGCCGTCGAAGACCTCGGGAGGCCGTCCATGAACATGTGTCCTCGAGTCCGGGGCGGCCGACCCGCCCGACGGGGTCCCATCGGCGCGTACCGGCCGTCGCTGTAGCCCCATCCGCCACATCTCCCCCAGAGGGGTGGGACGGCAGCTACGCACGGCGGCCGGTAGCTGCGACCACCTGCGCCCGCCGGTTGGCGCGGCGCACCATGACGACGCCGACCAGGCCGGCGGCCGCCAGCGCGATCGCCGGGCCGGTCCCGTTGCCCTCCTCGGGCAGCTCGGTCGAGGGCGGGCAGGCCGTCGCGGAGCCGTGGCGCGCGGCGAGGTTGGTGCCGTCCAGGTGCCACATCGGGCCGCCGCCGCGGGGAACGGTGACCGTGAAGGCCCCGCGGTGGGTCCCCGGCCGGAAGGTGGTCGGCTGGGGGGTGCCGTAGGTGGCCGGGGTGACCTTGTTCCTCGCGCCCGCCGGGATGGTCACCGTCGAGCTCGAGGTGTTCCGGTAGCCGAACACGGCGGTCCAGGAGCCGTCGCGGTTGGTCACGACGCAGTCCAGCAACGGCACCACCGTGCCCTTGGCCGAGGCCGTGCCGGGCAGGGCGAGCAGCCCCAGCACGGCGATGACCGCGACCAGCGCAGCACGGGTGACACGGGCGCGGGGACGCCGCACCCTCGATGACCTGCCGTCCATGACCCCGTCTCCCACGTCGAGGGCGGCGGATCCACCCGTTTCGCGTCCCATCGGCACGACGGGGCGGTGACTGCAGGGTCCGGGGCGAGGTCCACCCGGTCGGGTGAGGTCAGCCGCGGGCCAGCGCCCCCAGCAGGCCGAGAGCGAGCTCGGCGGCCGCCGGGAACGTGTCGGTGACCGCCCAGGCGCGCGGCTCGTCGGGAGCAGCGGCGTACTCCCCCTGCCGGACGCGGACGGCGCGCGCCCCCACGGCCGCCGCCACGGCGACGTCCTTGCCCGGTCGGTCGCCGATCACGAGCAGCCGCTCGGGCGGCAGGCTCAGCCGGGCGGCGACGGCGAGCAGACCGGCTGGGTGCGGCTTGCGGACGGCGCGCCCGCCCAGGGTGTCGGTGACGACGACGACCGGCAGCAGCGGCCCGAGGCCGGTCGCGGCCACCTTCGCCGCCTGGATGGCCGGGTTGCCGTCGGTCAGGCAGGCCAGGGGTGCGGCCTCGGCCAGCGCGCGCAGCGAGTCGGCGGCGCCCGGGTAGGGCGACAGCCGCGGCGGCGTGTGCTGCGTGAACGCCGCCACGAGCGCCGGCACCAGCCCGGGCAGCGCCACCGCGGGCACGCCCACCGCCAGCAGCGCCCGGTCGATCGTCCCGCCGGCGTCGGACCCGACGGCCAGCTCGTGCCGCAGCGCGGCGTGCACCGCTGCGCCGTCCAGACCCGCCTGCCCGGCCGCCACGCCGACCGCCGCAGCGGCGGAGGCGAGGTAGTCCGCCTGCGGGTAGAGGGTGTCGTCCAGGTCGACGACGACGCCGAGCGGCGGGGGCCCCGCCCATTCCGTCACCACGGCAACCGCCCGTCGGTGTAGTCGGGCTCGTCGAGGGCGAGCAGGGCGTCGGTGCGTTCGTCGGCGAGGACGGCGGCCACCTGCGCCCCCGTCGTCCCGTCGCCGTACGGGCACGGGACCGTCACGGCGCGCTCCTGCCCCTCCGGGCTGGTGTGCCCGGCCGCGGCGGACAGCACGGCGGTGGCCGCCCGGTCGTCGGCGAGCCCGGCGAGGGTCGTCGTCCCGGCCTCCACGCCCTCCCAGCGCGGCGTCGAGCCGCGCAGCACGACCACCGGGACGCCGAGGTACGCGGCCTCCTCCTGGATGCCGCCGGAGTCGGTCACCGCCAGCCGCGCCGAGGCGAGCGCTCCCAGCAGGACGTCGTGGTCCACGGGACCGGTCAGCGTGATCGACGGGTGCTCCAGCCGGTCACCGAGGCCGGTGGCCGCCAGCCGGGCGGCGGTGCGCGGGTGCACCGGGAAGGTCACCGGCCCCACCTGCTCGGCCAGCGCGCGCACCACGCCGACCAGCCGGGCGAGGCGGACCGGGTCGTCGACGTTGGTCGGCCGGTGGGCGGTGACGAGGACGCCGGACCGCTCCCCCACCGGCACCCGCTGCACGCCGCGGCCGACGAGGGTGTCGATCACGGGGTTGCCGACGACGAACACCCGCTCGGCAGCGACCCCCTCGTCGGCGAGGAACGCCGCGGCGCGCTTGGTGGGCGCGAAGTGCAGCTGGGCCACCGCCGCGGCGACCCGCCGGTTCACCTCTTCCACGCTGCGCGGGTTGAGGCTGCGCAGCCCGGCCTCGAGGTGCGCGAACGGCACTCCTGCGGCCCGGGCGGCGAGCGCGTAGGCCGGCACGGTGTGGGTGTCCCCGAGCGCGAGCACCAGGTCGGGGTCGAACTGCCGCAGCGCCCGGGAGGCGTCGGCGTGCAGCGCCCCGGTGCGCTCGGCGGGGTCGGTGGGCAGCGCGAAGCGGTGCCCGGGGGTCAGCCCGAGCGCCGCCTGCAGCTGCGCGCCCATCCGCGGGTCGGTGTGCTGGCCGGTGTCGGCCACGCTCACCCGGTGGCCGGCGTCCTGCAGCGCGGTGACGACCGGGGCCAGCTTGACCACCTCGGGCCGGGTGCCGAACGGCACCAGCACGTGCCGGCTGCGCGTCATGCCCGCACCGCCACCGGCGCGCACGGGTCGACGACGGGGCTGCCGTCCTCGCTGCTGTAGGTCTCGGCGAAGTAGCGGCTCATCGCCACCCCGGGCCGGAACGACAGCTCCGGCACCGGAGCGCCCCGGACGGCGGCCAGGTACGCGCCGACGACGTCGGCACCGGCCGCGAGGGTGAGCGGCAGCCCGCCGGAGAACCGCGGGTTTATCTCCACGACCGTCGCGGTGCCGTCGTCGGCGACGAAGCCCTGCACGTTGGCCGGCCCGGTCAGCCGGACGGCGGCCAGCGCCGCGGCCACCACGCGCGTCACCGCGTCGGAGGCGAAGGTGCGGCCCTTCACCGAGATCCCGGCCTTGGTCTCCTCCCGCCAGCGGGGGACGACGACGCGCAGCCCGCCGTCCCGGTCGACCAGGGCGTCGGCGGTGAACTCGCGGCCGGTCAGCCGGGTCTGGGCGATCAGGCCGTCGTCCTCGCGGAGCGCGGCCACGACCTCGTCGCGCCCGTCGAGCAGCCGGACGCCGCGGCTGCCGCGCCCGGCCACCGGCTTGACCACCCACCGGCCGGGGACACCGGCGACCTCGCCGGCGTGCGCGGCGGTCGCCGGGTGCGGGACGCCCGCGGCGACCATCGCCCGGGCGAAGGCCGCCTTGTCGCAGCACAGGTCCACGGCGGCGGCGTCCGGCAGCCAGGTGGCGACCCCGGCCGCGGCCAGCCGGCCGGCGCCCGCAGCCAGGTGCGGGAGCTCCTCGGCGACCGTGCTGACCAACGCGTCGACGCCGAACGTGGTGCACACGCCGACCAGCGCCTCGACGAAGCGCGGGTGGTCACCGCGCGGCAGGGTGACGGCCACGTCCGCGAGTGCACCCCCGGCTGCGGCGCTGTCGGCGTCACCGGCGACGACCCGGTGGCCGAGGGCGACCAGCCGGCGGACCACCGCGACACCGGCCGGACCACCGGCCCCGGTGACGAGGACGGCGGCACCGTCGGACGGTGCGGAGGCCGCGGGGGGGCGGGGCTGGGGCAGCGAGGGGGTCATCGGTCGTCCTGGGTCGTCGGGGTGGGCAGGAGCACGGCGGTGCGCGGTCGCGGGGGCGCCGGCACGGGCGGTCGGAGCGCCGGGCGGGCCGCGGTGCGCGGCAGTCGCTCAGTAGGCGGCTCGAGGTGGTCGGGGACTGCGGCGGGGGTCCGCTCCGGGACGGTGTCCCGCTCCGGGTGCTGCAGCAGCCAGCCGCGCGCCCACAGCCGCAGGGCGGCCACCCGGTGGTCGGTCACCGGCTCCCACTGCCGCGCGGCGATCGACTCGGCGAGGGCGTCGAGGACGACCGGGTCGTCGTCGTAGGTCGCCACCGCGACCAGCGAGGCGGCGTGCGCGCCCAGCCCGTCGCCGGCCAGGGCGCGGACCCGCGCGGCCCGCTCGACGGGCGGCAGGTGCCCGATGCGGTAGTCGATGCGGCCGGCCTCCCGGCGGGCGCCCATCCACCGGGCGACGCGTGTGGGCAGCACGTACCGGTACATGAGCCCGGTCAGGTTGACCCGCTGGGACGCGGTGCGGACGTCGTCGTCGGCCAGCCGGTAGCCCAGGCCCGGCCGCGCCCAGCTGTCGGGACGGCGGGCGGTGTGCCGGCCGGCGACGTCCTGCTCGGCGCGCTCGGCGGTCGGCAGCGTGATGCAGACCATGAGCAGGAAGCCGCCGAGGGTGGCCGCGAGGTTCCACACCGTGCCGACCCAGTCGTGGAAGAGCACCAGCGCCGGCGTGCCCCACACCAGGCCCGCGACGGTGGAGCCGGCCAGCCGCAGGTGGTTGAGCGCGAGCAGCGCCGCGACCGCGACGACCAGCCCGGCCACCGCGTGCTGGCGCCGACCGCGCAGGACGACGGCGGTCAGCGCGGTCAGCCCCAGCACCGACAGGATCGAGGAGCAGGACTCGGTGACCTCGGCCAGGATGATCTCGCCGTCGGGGCGGAACACCAGGATGTGGCGCTCCAGGGAGTCCGACACCGAGTCGACGCCGAC
>DASQNB010000618.1:0-11368 GCA_035645175.1 Geodermatophilus sp. | reverse complement strand
AACCGGGGTACACCGCGTCCGCCCCCGCCCGCTGCGCCGCCCCCACGATCTCCTCGACCGACAGGTAGGCCCGCACCGGGTGCCCCTCCTCGCCGATCTGGTAGCTCTCGTCGGCCTTGAGCCGGTGCACCGAGTTGCGGTCCTCCCACGGGAAGACGGCGACCGTCTGGGCACCGAGCTCGTAGGCCGCCCGGAAGGCCCGCACGGCGATCTCGCCACGGTTTGCGACCAGCACCTTGGTGAACACAGCGCTCCTCAGGGGTGGGGACGGCCCGATGAGCCTCTCAGAGACCGGGCCGGCGCTCCTCCCGTGCCTGTGTGGCCCGGCCGGGGGCCGAGCCACACACGGACAGGGGACGGGTGTCAGGCGCCGACCGGAAGCTGCGCGACCTGCGGACGCAGGCGTGCGCCCAGGCCCCGCTCGACGACGTCACCGAGGACCTCGGAGGCGTAGGCGAGCAGCACACCGACCACTGGCTCCGGCCGCCGGCGGCGTGGGAGCAGGCCCAGGAGGCGAAGGCCACCCAGACGACGAACGGGGACTGCCACGACCCGAGCTGGGTCACGGTGCCGGCGAACCAGGTGGACAGACCGGCGAGGACGCCGATGGAGATGCCGAGGGCAGTCAGTCGCTCCACGTCGCGCCCTTGGAGGACACCGGAGGGGGCGGCCGCGGTCGCGGCCGGCTCGATGTGACGGTCATCGCGTCGATGGCCGAGAACGCCAGGGGCGCCCACCTGACCTGCGGAGACGGCGACCGTCTCACTCCGAGACCCGCCGGGACGATGTGGCCGACGACACCGACCGAATTGGTCCGTCATCCGACCGATCCGGTCGGTCGGGCCGTACCGTCCTCGTCGTGGCCCGTCCGTTCCGGCAGCAGGTCGACGAAGGCATCCTCGACCGCGCCGCCGCCCTCTTTGCCCGCCGCGGGTTCGCGAAGACCTCCGTGCAGGACGTCGCCGACGCCGTGGGCCTGTCCAAGGCCGGCCTGCTGCACCACTTCCCGAGCAAGGACGCGCTGCACGAGGCGGTGCTCGCCCAGGCGGGCACGCAGGCGCGACGCGTCCTCGACCAGGTGGGCGACCTGCCCCCCGGCCCGGCGCGCGACCGGCACGCCCTGGAGGTCCTGGTCGACGTCGCCCTCGCGCACCCCGGTCTCGTCGCACTCATGCTCGCGCCGGTCACCGACCTCGGTGGCGCCGAGCCGGAACGGGCCATCACCGACCCGGTGCTGCAGGTCTTCGGCGTCGACCCCGACACCACCGAGCCGCCGCGCTCGGTCCGGGTCGTCGGCGCCCTCGCCGCGCTCGCCGTCCTGACCCTCGCCGCGCACCGCGAGGACCGGACCACCGTCTGGCGGCCGCACATCGTCGCCACCTGCTTCGACGCGCTCGGCCACCGCGGTCCCGGCGCCGCTCCGACCCGACCCGACCAGGTGGAGGCCTGACCCATGGCTCTTCTGTTGTCCCGGCTCGGTGCGTTCTCGCACCGGCACCGCGTGGCCGTCGTCCTCGTCTGGCTCGCCGTCCTCGTCGGCGGCGGCGTGGGGGCGGTGACCCTGGCCGGTGAGACGTCGGACAGCTTCGCCATCCCCGGCCAGGAGTCGACCACCGCGCTCGAGCGGATCAGCGAGGAGTTCGGCGCCGCCGGCGGCGCCACGGCGCAGGTCGTGCTGGCCGCCCCGGACGGCTCGACGCTGGCCGAACCGGAGAACGCCGCGGCCATCGGTGCGCTGGTCGGCGAGCTGGGCGAGCTGCCGGGCGTCACGTCGGCCAGCAACCCGCTGGACCCGGCCGCCCCCTCGGTCAACCAGGCGCTGACGACCGGCTACAGCACGGTCACCTTCCGGGCCCCGGTCGGCGAGGTGACCCCCGAGCAGCAGGACGCGCTGACCGCCGCGGTCGAGGACGCCGGGGACGGCGCGCTCACCGTCGAGGTCACCGGCCAGGCCATCCAGGCGCCCCCGCACATCGGCGGCGCGGCCGAGGTGCTCGGTGTGGTCATCGCCCTGGTGGTCCTCGCCGTCACCTACGGCTCGCTGGTCGTGGCCGGCATGAACTTGCTGACCGCGGTCGTCGGCGTGGGCATCGGCGTCCTCGGGATCACCATCGCCACCGGCTTCACCGACCTGTCGTCGACGACGCCGATCCTGGCCGCGATGCTGGGCCTGGCCGTCGGCATCGACTACGCGCTGTTCATCGTCAGCCGGTTCCGGCAGGAGCTGCGCCGGGGCGCCGACGTCGGCACCTCGGTCGCCACGGCCGTCGGCACCGCGGGCTCCGCGGTGGTCACCGCCGGGCTCACCGTCGTCATCGCCCTGACCGGCCTGTTCGTCGCCGGCATCCCGTTCCTCACGCAGATGGGCCTCGCCGCGGCCGCGACCATCGTCGTCGCCGTCCTCGTCGCCCTCACCCTGGTCCCGGCCGCGCTGGGCTCCCTCGGCCTCCGCGTGCTGCCCAAGCGGCAGCGGGGCACCGCGCCGACGCACCACGCGGCCGGCGACGGCTTCCTCGCCGGCTGGGTCACCACGGTCACCCGCCACCGCGTCCCCGCCCTGCTGCTGGCGGTCGTGGCCCTCGGCACCATCGCCGTCCCGTTCTCCTCGATGCAGACCACGCTGGTGCAGACCCCGCCGGAGGACAGCTCCCCGGCCCGTGCCGAGCAGCTGCTCGCCGACGGCTTCGGCGAGGGATTCAACGGCCCGCTCACCGTGCTGTTCGAGGGCGACCGGGCGGTGCAGGCGGCGACCGCGGCCGCCGGCGAGGTCACCGCGCTGGACGACGTCGCCATCGTGACCCCGCCGGTGCCGGACGCCGACGGCTCCGCCGCGCTGCTGTCGGTCATCCCGCAGTCCGGGCCGACCGACCCGACGACCGAGCAGCTGGTGGCCGACCTGCGCGACCTGCTGGCCGAGGTCGACGGCGCGCAGGCCTCGGTCACCGGCGCCACAGCGGTCAGCGTCGACGTGGCCGCCAGCCTGGACGCCGCGCTGCCGGTCTACCTGGCGCTGGTCGTGGGCCTGGCCCTCGTGCTGCTCGTGCTGGTCTTCCGCTCGCTGCTGGTCCCGCTGGTCGGCGTCCTCGGCTTCGTGCTCACCGTGGGGGCCGCGCTCGGCGCCACCGTCGCGGTGTTCCAGTGGGGCTGGCTGGCCGACCTGGTCAACCTCGAGGGCACCGGCCCGCTGATCAGCCTCACGCCGATCCTGGTCATCGGCATCCTGTTCGGGCTGGCGATGGACTACCAGATCTTCCTGGTGTCCCGGATGCACGAGGCGCACAGCCACGGCGCCGCGCCGCTCGCGGCCATCCGCACCGGCTTCCGGCAGGCGGCCCCGGTCGTCGTCGCGGCCGCGCTGATCATGTTCTCGGTGTTCGCCGGCTTCGTGCCCTCCGGCGACGCGACCATCAAGTCGATCGCCTTCGCGCTCGCGGCCGGCATCGCCTTCGACGCCTTCGTCGTCCGCATGGTGCTCGTCCCCGCGGCGCTGGCCCTGCTCGGGGACAGGGCGTGGTGGCTGCCCCGCTGGCTGCGCTGGCTGCCCACCCTCGACGTCGAGGGCGCCGCGCTGGAGCGGCACCCCGCGCGGCCGGAGCCAGAGCCGCACGAGGTGGTCGGCGCCGGTCGCTGACCAGCCCTCACGAGCACGCCGCGCGGCCCGCCTCCCCTGGAGGCGGGCCGCGCCGTGCGTCGGAGCCCGGAGCGGGCGGTCAGCCCTCCCGGACGTGCCGCTCGGCGATCTCCCGCACCTTCTGCACGCGGGCTGCGTACTTCGGGACGTCGGCGAGGAAGTCCGTCGACATCCACGCCCGCACCGTCTCGACCGCGAGCGCCGACCCGACGATCTTCGCGCCCACGCAGAGCACGTTCGTGTCGGAGTGGGACCGGGCCAGCGTCGCGCAGAACGGGTCCTGGCAGACCGCCGCGTACACGCCGGGCACCTTGTTGGCGATCAGCGCGCTGCCGTAGCCGACCCCGTCGACGAAGACGCCCCGGTCCACCCGCCCCTCGCCGACGGCCAGCGCGGCGGGGTACACGGAGTCCGGGAGGTCGAACGGCACCCTGTCGTGCGTGCCGAAGTCAGTGACGTCGTGCTCGGCGGCGAGGAGCTGCTCGATCTCCTCCTTGAGCTCGAACCCCGCGTGGTCACTGGCCAGTGCGATCAGCATCCCGGTCCCCCAACGTCGTCGGACGGCGCCCAGGCTCCCGCAGCGGGTACGCCCGTGGGGCTCCGACGGCTGCGGGAGCCGTCCGCGCGGCCGCCTCTCCCCGGGGAGGCGGCCGCGCGGGCGTCACTCGTCGATCACGAGGGCGGGGGTGTCCCGGCGCAGGGTCTCGCCGCGGAAGAACTCCGGGTGCCGGGCCCGCCACAGCAGCATGAGCACCGCCCCGAGGACCAGCAGGCCGATCCCGATGACGAAGACGCTGCCCACCCCGAACACCGCCGAGCCGCTGCCGTAGGCCGGGTCGAGGGTGTCCACCGCGGTCTGCACGAAGACGGCGGCCAGGACCAGCCCGCCCAGCAGCGGGAACACGCCCTTGAAGACCAGGTCGCGGGCGCTGCGGCCCAGGTCGCGGCGGAACCACCAGACGCACGCGAACGCGGTGAGCCCGTAGTAGAAGCAGATCATCAGGCCGAGCGCGTAGATGGTGTCGATCAGGACGTTCTCGCTGATCAGCGTCATGCCCACGTAGAAGGCCGCCGTCCCCCCGCCGGCGACGAGCGTCGCGGTCGACGGGGTGAGGAAGCGCGGGTGCACCTCGGCGAGCTGGCGGGGCAGTGCCCCGTAGGTCGCCATGGCCAGCATCGTGCGGGTGGGCGGCAGGAACGTCGTCTGCAGGGAGGACGCCGAGCTGGCGACGACGGCCAGGAAGAGCAGGAAGGCCAGCCCCGGGCCCATCACCGGGCCGGCCAGGGCCGCGAACACGTTGCCGCTGGTGTCGGGGTTGCCGAGGCCGGTGCCCTCGGTGCCGACGCCGGCGTACACCTGCACCGCGATCGCCACGCCGAGGTAGGTGACGATGATGACCAGCATCGTCACCAGCGCGGCGCGGCCCGGCGTCCGGGCGCTGCCGCTGGTCTCCTCGTTGACCGTCAGGCAGGTGTCCCAGCCCCAGTAGATGAACAGCGACAGGGACAGGCCGGCGGTGAAGGCGCTGAACGACGTGATCGCGGTCGGGTCGAGCCAGGAGACGTCGAAGGGGGTGCGGCCGGGCGCGTCGCCGGCCTTGGCCACCGCGAGGACGGCGAACAGCACCAGGACCACCATCTGGAAGCCGACGAGCGCGTACTGCAGCCGCTTGGTGACCTCGACCCCGCGGTAGGTCACCCAGGTGGCCAGGGCGACGAAGGCGACGCAGGTGAGCACGTTGACCAGGGTGTTGTCACCGAGCGTCGCGATCGACGCCGAGCCGGTGATCTCCCCGAGCAGCAGGTAGAAGAAGGAGACCGCGACCCCGGCGAGGTTGGACAGCACGATGATCGTGGCCAGCAGCGCGCCCCAGCCGCACATCCAGCCGACGTGGGGGTCGAACGCCTTGGTCGTCCAGGTGAAGGACGTCCCGCAGTCCGGCGCCTCCCGGTTCAGCTCCCGGTAGGCGTAGGCCACCAGCAGCATCGGGACGAACCCGGCGAGGAAGATCGCCGGCATCTGCAGGCCCACCTCGGCCACGGTCGGGCCGAGCGTGGCGGTGAGCGCGTAGACCGGCGCGATGCTCGAGACCCCGAGGACGACGCTGGCCAGCAGGCCCACCGAGTTCGTCGACAGGCCCTTGCTGCGCAGGTCGGCGTGGCCGGTCGTCGGCCGCTGCTCCACCGTCATGCAGTCCTCCTCGTCGGCCGCGTGCACGGCACATCCGGGCCCGGCGGTGTGCCGGGCGTCACAAGGGAGCCAGCGGGCACCCCGGGTGGGAAGACGCCGCGGTGTACACCCGACCGCGAGTGCATCGACACTCCGGCACGGTGACTCCGCGGACACCCGGGCCGAGACTGTGCCCGGCTACTGTTTCGCGTGGATGACGGCTGTATTCCTGCTGTATCCGTTGACCAGACACCCATACGGTGCTGGACTCGTCAGCAGGCCCACCCCGGGCGCCGGCTTCGCGGCACCCCCGACCCCAGGACGACGCACATGCCCCGCTACGGCCCCCAGTACGGGCCCGACATCACCTACCTCGGCATCGACCGCTGCGACCTCGGCGACCCGGCGTCCCTCGCCGGCGCGGACGTCGTCGTCCTCGGCGCCCCCTTCGACGGCGGGACGTCGCACCGCCCGGGCGCCCGCTTCGGCCCCCAGGCGATCCGGATGACCGACTACCTGCCGCACGACGGGTCCCGGCCGAGCCTGGCGCTGCGCACCGACGGGCTGCGCGACCTGCGGGTCCTCGACGCCGGGGACGTCGAGATGTACTCCGGTGACATCGAGACCGCGCTGCCCGCACTGGAGGCCGCGGTCGAGGCGGTGACCCGGGCCGGGGCGATCCCCGTCGTCCTCGGCGGCGACCACTCGATCGCCTTCGCCGACGCCAAGGGCGTGGCGAACGTCCTCGGCCACGGGCGGGTGTCGATGATCCACTTCGACGCGCACGCCGACACCGGCGACATCGAGTTCGGCTCGCTGTGGGGGCACGGGCAGCCGATGCGCCGGCTGATCGAATCCGGGGCGCTGCGCGGCGACCGGTTCCTGCAGCTGGGCCTGCGCGGCTACTGGCCGCCGCCGGAGACGCTGGACTGGATGGCCGCCCAGCGGATGCGCTCCTACGAGATGACCGAGATCGGTCACCGCGGGCTCGACGCCTGCCTCACCGAGGCCTCCGCCATCGCCACCGACGAGTGCGACGGGGTCTTCCTCTCCGTCGACATCGACGTCTGCGACCCCGGGCACGCCCCCGGCACCGGCACGCCCGAGCCCGGCGGGCTCACCGCCCGGCAGCTGCTGGACTGCGTGCGCCGGATCTGCCTCGAGCTGCCCGTGGTGGGGGTCGACGTCGTCGAGGTCAGCCCGCCCTACGACCACGCCGACATCACCGCGGCCCTGGCCAACCGGGTCGTCCTCGAGGCGCTCTCGGCCATCGCCCGACGTCGCAAGGACGCCCGCGACGGCAGCGGGTCTTCCCCCGCCGATCCCGGGACCCCCTCCCGAGCCTGGGACCCGTCCCTCCCCCTGCTCGCCGACCGCCCCGACACGATCCCGGAGACCGACGCATGACCGCGCACCCGCTCGACCCGCTGACCGCCGACGAGTTCCGCGCCGCCGCGGCCGTGCTGCGCCGTGACCGGGGTGTGGCCGAGCGCTGGCGGTTCGCCTCCATCGAGCTGCGCGAGCCGGCCAAGGACGTCGTCCGCGCGTTCCGCCCCGGCGACCCGATCCGCCGCGAGGCCCGGGTGACCTGCTGGAGCCGCGACGAGGGGACGCCGTACAAGGCGGTGGTCTCCCTCACCGACGACGCCGTCGTGTCGTGGGAGGCGGTGCCCGGCGAGCAGGCCAACATGACCCTCGACGAGTGGCACGAGGCGCACGAGGTGCTCATCGGGCACCCGGCCGTCGTCGAGGCCCTGGCGAAGCGTGGCATCACCGACCTGGACCTGGTCCTCGTCGACACCTGGGCCTACGGGCACTCGCTGATCCCCGAGGGCCTGCAGGACCGCCGGGTCGGCTGGACCGACGTCTGGCTGCGGTCGGCGCCCGAGGGCAACCCCTACGCCAACCCGGTGAGCGGCCTGCACTTCGTCGTCGACCTCAACAGCATGGAGCTGCTGCGGGTCGAGGACACCCCGCCGCCGCCGCGCCCCGACGTCATGGGCGAGTACGTGCCGGCGCTGGTGCCCGGCCTCCAGCAGCGCACGGACGTCAAGGCCCTGGAGATCACCCAGCCCGAGGGCGTCTCGTTCACCCTCGACGGCAACGAGCTGCGCTGGCAGAACTGGACGATGCGGCTGGGCTTCAACCACCGCGAGGGGCTGGTGCTGCACCGGGTCGGCTACGACGGCCGGTCCATCGCGCACCGGCTGTCCTTCGCCGAGATGGTGGTCCCCTACCGCGACCCGAGCCCCGACCACCACCGCCGGACCGCCTTCGACATCGGCGAGTGGGGGCTGGGCTTCATGACCACCTCGCTGAAGCTGGGCTGCGACTGCCTCGGCGAGATCACGTACGTCGACGCTGTCCTGCACGACACCCGCGGTGAGCCCTACACGATCGAGAACGCCATCTGCCTGCACGAGGAGGACGACGGCGTGCTGTGGAAGCACGTCGACGAGCGGGCCGGGGCGGAGGTGCGCCGGTCGCGGCGGATGGTGGTCTCCTTCCACGCGACCGTGGCGAACTACGAGTACCTGACCTACTGGCGCTTCTACCAGGACGGCACGATCGAGTGCGAGGTCCGGGCCACCGGGATCATGGTGACCAGCGCGTTCGAGGGCGACGTCCCGCCGTACGGGTCGGTGGTCGACGAGCGCACCTACGCCCCGTTCCACCAGCACTTCATCGTCGCGCGGATGGACATGGAGGTCGACGGGCCGGAGAACACGGTCGTCGTCTCCGAGAGCGAGGCGCTGCCGGTCTCGGAGGGCAACCCGTACGGCCTGGCCCTGGTGCAGCGCAGCCGTCCGCTGCTCACCGAGTCCGAGGGCAGGCAGGACGTCGACTGGGCCAGCCAGCGCAGCTGGAAGGTGGTCAACCGCCACCGGCACAACCGGCTGGGGACGCCGACCGGCTACAAGCTGGTGCCCTCGGCGTCGATCCCGGCGATGTTCGACCGTGGCTCACCGGTCCTCCGGCGGGCCGAGGCGATCGAGCACCCGCTGTGGGTCACCCCGTTCGCCGAGGAGGAGCGCTGGCCCTCCGGGGAGTTCTGCAACCAGAGCCGCCGGGACGCCGGGCTGCCGGAGTGGACGAGGGCCGACCGGTCGATCGCCGACACCGACATCGTGCTGTGGCACGTGTTCGGCATCCACCACATCACCCGGCCCGAGGACTGGCCGGTCATGCCGGTCGACGTCGTCAGCTTCCAGCTCAAGCCGGTCGGCTTCTTCGACCGCAACCCGGCCCTCGACGTCCCACCCGCCCCGTCGCGGTGCCACTGAAGAAGGACCCCCCTGCCCCCCACCACTCGGAGAAGGACCCTGCAGGGGGACCGGGACAGATGACACAACCGCTCGGGGCGGCGGCGCTCCCCCGGCTGCTCGCCCGGTCCGCGGCGGGGGCCGCGGCCGGGTGCGCCGCGCTGCACGCGCTGGTGGTCCCGGCAGGTCCGGCCGGCTGGCCGGCCGCCGGGACGGTCGCGCTGGCCGCCGCCTGCCTGGTGTGCGCCGCCCACCTGTGGCGCCGTCCGCGCCCGGCTGCGTGGCTGGCCCACGCGGTGGGGACGGCGGCGATGCTGACCCTGCACCCGCCGCTGCTCGCCGCGGGCCCGCACCACGGTCCCGGGAGCGGGCTCGCCGCGTGGGCCGGGTTGCTCGCCGGCGTGCTGGCCGCGGTGGCGCTGGCCCTGGCCGCGGCCCGCGCCAGGTGCGCACTCAGACGGCGTCCAGCGGTCTGACCCGCGCCCCGGCCCCCTCCAGGGCGTTCCCGAGCCTGCGAGGGGACCCAGGAGGGGGTCCTTCGTCAGTCGCCCTGTTCGCCGGCCGGCAGCGGCGGGCGGCGGGTGCCCCAGGCGTAGGTCTGCTTGCGCAGGCCGAGGTACAGGTGCGTCTCGGTGGACTGCACGCCGTCCACGTCGCGGATGCGGGTGACGACCTCGAGCAGCTGGTCGTCGTCCTCGCAGACCACCTCGACCAGCAGGTCGACCGACCCCGCCGTGATGACGACGTAGTCGACCTCGGTGAACTCGGCGATGCGGTCGGCGACGGTGCGGGGGTCGCCGCCGGTGCGCACGCCGACCATCGCCTGACGGGAGAAGCCGACCTGCATCGGGTCGGTCACCGCCACGATCTGCATCACGCCGGCGTCGAGCAGCCGCTGCACGCGCTGGCGGACGGCGGCCTCCGACAGCCCCACCGCGGTGGCGATGCGGGCGTAGGGACGGCGGCCGTCCTCCTGGAGCTGCTCGATGATGGCGCGCGAGACGTCGTCCAGCACGAACTGCCCCCGGACGGCCATCCCGGTCCTCCCTGCCTGCCCCGCGTCGTCCCGGCGGCCCCGGGTTTCTGGAGCATAACGAGGAGCGGCTCGGGCGTGGCCCGTGATCAGCCCTCCTCACTACGATTCCCCCACTTCGAGCGTCCTCTGACGACGGGATCCGTAGCCGTGACCATCGCCGAACAGGACGTCGCGGCGCTCGGTCAGCTACGCCTTCGGCGGGCACCCGGTCAGCTGCGCGGTGGCCCTGGCCGACCTCGACCTGTTCGAGGAGGAGCGGCTCGACAGCGGGCGGTCGACGGCGAGGGCGCCTTCCGAGCCACCCTCGAGAAACTGCTGGACCTGCCCGTCGTCGGCGACGTCCGCGGCGACGGGTACTTCCACGGCATCGAGCTGGTCGAGGACCGGGCGACCGAGGAGACCTTCGACGCCGCGGAGTCCGAGCGGCTGCTGCGCGGGTTCCTCTCCGGCGCCCTGTTCGAGGCCGGGCTCTCCTGCCGGGCCGACGACCGCGGCGACCCGGTCGTCCAGCTCGCCCCGCCGCCCATCCGCAACCAGGCCGAGGTCGACGAGATGGAGCAGGTCCTCCGCAGCGTCCTGACCGAGGCCCGGGCCAGGCTCTGAGATCCCCGGTGACCATCGACGGAGGTGTTGCGACGGCGGCCGCTCGACCGCTGGTCGTGCGATTGGCACGATCACGCAAGTGACCAGCAGACCCGCCACGGAGCAGCACCTGCGCGACCTCGCGCGGCTGCGCCGCGTCCGCGACCGGATCGACCGGGAGTACGCGCAGCCGCTGGACGTCGAGGCGCTCGCCCGCGGCGTGCACGTGTCGGCCGGGCACCTCAGCCGCGAGTTCCGGCTGGCCTACGGCGAGTCGCCGTACGCCTATCTGATGACGCGGCGCATCGAGCGAGCGATGGCGCTGCTGCGCCGGGGCGACCTCAGCGTCACCGAGGTCTGCTTCGCGGTCGGCTGCTCGTCGCTGGGCACCTTCAGCACGCGCTTCACCGAACTGGTCGGCGTGCCGCCCAGCGTCTACCGGCGGCAGGCGACGCGCGGCACGGCCGGGATGCCCTCGTGCGTGGCCAGACAGGTGACCAGACCGGTCAGGAATCGAGAAGTGCCGGCCACCGAGCCCTCCCTAGCGTGACCGCCATGGACATCACCATCCACGCGAGCTTCCTCCCGCACGACGACCCGGACGCCGCCCTGGCCTTCTACCGAGACACCCTCGGTTTCGAGGTCCGCAACGACGTCGGACACGGCGGGCTGCGCTGGATCACGGT
>DASQNB010000617.1:0-2913 GCA_035645175.1 Geodermatophilus sp. | reverse complement strand
CGCCGACACCGTGGTGCAGAAGATCGCCGGCCTGGCGGCGCGGGAGGTCTCCGGCGTCCACGCCCTCGGCGGCGGCGCGGCCCGGGCGTTCGGGGCGATGCGTGAGCGCATCCCCGGCGGGACGCAGTCGGTGGGCCAGGGGGTGTCGGTCGAGGTCGGCGAGAAGCAGGCCGCGGTCGACCTGGACCTGGTCACCGAGTACGGCGCGCCGATCGCCGAGGTCTCCCGCTCGGTGCGTCGCAACGTCATCAGCTCGGTGGAGGGGATGACCGGCCTGCAGGTCACCGAGGTCAACATCTCGGTCAACGACGTCCACCTGCCCACCGACGACGACCAGGGCCAGCAGGAGCCCCCGCGGGTCCAGTGACGAACGGGTCGAGCGCCGTGGGTGCGGAGGCAGACGCCGTCGCCGCCGCGGTGCTCACCTGCCCGGCGGTGGTGGTGCTGCACGGTGGCCGGCTCGGCCAGCTGACGACGTTCCTGCCCGGCCGCCGGGTGGAGGGCGTCCGGATCGGCGACGACCGTGTGCAGGTCGGGGTGGTCGCCACCGACGAGCTCCCCGTGGGCCTCGTGGCCGACCGGGTACGGACCACGGTCGTGCCACTGGCCGGCGGCCGTCGGGTCGACGTCCACGTCGCCGACCTGCTGCTGCCGGAGGAACAGCCGCGGGCGCTGCCGGCGGCCGATCCCGCCGTCCGTGCCTGACGAGCTGACCCCGGAGCAGCGCCGGCTCCGCCGTGCGCTGCTCCGCCGGCACCACCCCGACCTCGGCGGCGATCCCGAGCAGTTCAGGCGCGTGCTGCAGGCCTTCCGGTCCGGCAACGCCGGGCCGCTCACGCACGACGAGGTGCGTTTCGTGCGCCGGCCGCGCGGGCTGGCGCGGATCGCGGCCTGGTGCCGGACGCGCCGCCACCGTCGACACCGCCCACGCCGCGTGGTGTGAGCGTCCCCTGCTCGTCCGCCATCGGCTTCCTGGAGGTTGCCATGTCCCCCACCGCGGTGGGTCTGTTCACCGGGCTGCTGCTCGGCCTGGCCTGGGTCATCGGCGGTTTCGACGCCTTCGTCGGGACCGCCGTCCTCGGCGTCATCGGGTTCCTGGTCGGCAAGGTGGCCTCCGGCCAGCTCGACCTGACCCCCTACCTGGGCGGCGGCGGCCGCGGCTCCCGGTGAGCACCGCCGCGCCGGTCGAGGCGACAGGTGCCGGGCAGGCAGACCCGCGGACCACGGGCGCTGCGAGGCCGGGCGATCCCGGCGACCGGGGCGAGCTGACCATCGCCGACCGTGTCGTCGAGCGCGTCGCCGGCTACGCCGCGACCCAGGTGCCCGGGGCCAGCGCAGCGCCGCGCCGCGTCCTCGGCATCAACCTCGGGGACGCCCGCCCCGACAGCGAGGCCGCCGTGCAGGCCCGCGTCGACGGACGGACCGCCACCGTCGAGGCCACGATCGCCGTCGAGTGGCCGCGTTCGGTCCGCGAGGTCGCGCGGCAGTTCCGCGAGCACATCCGCGCCGACGTGCTGTACCTGACCGGCGTGCAGGTCGCCCACATCGACATCGAGGTCGTCAGCCTGCCCGCGCACGTCGCTGCGGCGCGGCGCGTGCAGTGAGAGGGAGAGCCCCGGTGCAGGTACTGAACCGCGTCCTGTCGACCCTGCTGGCCCTCGTGCTGCTGCTCGGCGGCCTGCTGGCCGTCGTCGAGATCGTGCTGGCCGCACTCGGCCGGCCGCACTGGCTGGTGCCGCACCAGCAGTGGAGCAGGTGGCTGGCCGAGCAGACGTTCGCCTCAGCCGTCGTCCGGGCCATCCTCATCGGGCTGGCCGTCCTCGCCCTGCTGCTGCTGGTCGCGGCGCTGCGGCGCGGCCGGCCCGGCGCCCTGGCCCTGCCGGCCCGCGCCGCCGGGGTCCAGGTCACCGCCTCCCGCCGCGGTATCGAGCGGACGCTCGCCCGCGCCGCCCAGCGGCCGGACGGCGTGCAGAGCGCCCGGGTGCGCGCCGGACGGCGCAAGGTCCGGGTCAAGGCCACCACGGCCCTGCGCTCCCCCGGCGACCTGCGCCCGCAGGTGACCGCCGCAGTCGACGAACGGCTCGACGAGCTCGGCCTGACCGGGACCGTCCGCTCGAGAGTCACCGTCTCCCAGAGGGGCACCCGATGAGCTCGCGCGTGGACACCGCCAACCGCGCCGTCCTGACGCTCTGGGGTCTGCTGCTGCTGGCCGCAAGCGGGCTGGGGCTGGCCCTCGGCTCCGGGGCCTTCGGCCAGGCTCCTCCGGTGCTGCCCGAGGCGGTGCGCAGCTTCGCCGCTGAGCGACCCTGGTTCTGGTGGGCGGTCGCCGCGGTCTGCCTGCTGCTGGCCCTGCTCGGTCTGCGCTGGCTGCTCGCTCAGCTGCACACCGACCGGGTGGGTCGGCTGGACCTGACCGCCGACGAACGCGACGGCCTGACCGTCGTGCACGGTGGAGCCCTCACCGATGCCGTCGAAGACGAGGCCACGGCACTGCGCGGTGTCAGCGGCGCCTCGGCGCACCTGCGCGACAGCCGCGGCCGGCGCCTCTCCCTCACGGTGGACCTCAGCGACCACGCCGACATCGCCGAGGTCCGTGACGCCCTCGAGGGACGAGTCGTCGGCCACGCCCGGCAGGCCGTGGACGACCCCGACCTCCCGGTCGACATCGAGCTGCGCCCGGACCGTGCCCGGGCTGCCGGCCGCGGCCTGCTGTGACACCGGTCCACGCCGTCCTCCGGCGCGACGCACCGGACACCCACCTTTCATGGCAGGCGGTGGGTGCGTCACGCACACCGCCGTGGCCGCTGGACGTCCCCAGATGAACAGCGAAGGAATGAGCATGCGGCTCGACAAGAGCCAGATCGTGGAACTGCTCCACGTCTGGGGCGACCAGGCCAAGGCCCAACGGGCCCA
>DASQNB010000616.1:0-5274 GCA_035645175.1 Geodermatophilus sp. | reverse complement strand
CGACCGGCTGGCCCGCGAGACGCCCGGCGGCTGGAAGCCCGACCAGTACGCCAACCCGGCCAACCCGCAGTCGCACTACGAGACGACCGGGCCGGAGATCTGGGCGCAGACCGACGGTCGGGTGACCTGCTTCGTCACCGGCGTCGGCACCGGCGGCACGATCAGCGGCACCGGCCGCTACCTCAGGGAGGCCTCCGGCGGGCGGGTGCGCGTGGTCGGCGCCGACCCCGAGGGCTCGGTCTACTCCGGTGGCACCGGGCGCCCCTACCTCGTCGAGGGCGTGGGCGAGGACTTCTGGCCCGACGCCTACGACCGCTCGATCGCCGACGAGATCATCGCCGTCAGCGACGGCGACTCCTTCGCGATGACCCGGCGGCTGGCCCGCGAGGAGGGTCTGCTGGTCGGCGGCTCCTGCGGCATGGCGGTGGCTGCCGCGCTGCGCGCCGCGGAGCGGTTGACGAAGGACGACGTCGTGGTGGTCCTGCTGCCCGACGGCGGCCGCGGCTACCTCGGCAAGATCTACAACGACGACTGGATGGCCGACTACGGCTTCCTGGAGCAGGCCACCCAGGGCACCGTCGGCGAACTGCTCGCGGAGAAGGGCGGGGCGACGCCGGAGCTGGTGCACACCCACCCGAACGAGACGGTGCGCGACGCGATCGACATCCTGCGCGAGTACGGCGTCAGCCAGCTGCCCGTGGTGCGCGCCGAGCCCCCGGTGACCGCCGGGGAGGTCGTCGGGTCGGTCGAGGAGAAGACGCTCCTGGACGCGCTGTTCGCCGGGCGGGCCAACCTCGCCGACCGGGTGGAGCGGCACATGTCCCCGCCGCTGCCGATCATCGGCGCCGGCGAGCCGGTCAGCGCCGCGGTCTCGGCCCTGGGCACGGCGGACGCGCTGCTCGTGCACGAGGAGGGCAAGCCGGCCGGCGTCGTCACCCGGCAGGACGTGCTGGGGCACCTGGCCTCGATGTCGTCTGCCGCGCCGGCTCCTACGGTCGACGCATGAGCACCGTGCCCGGCTTCAACACCCGCGCCATCCACGCCGGGCAGGACCCGGACCCGGCCACCGGCGCGGTCGTCGTCCCGCTGCACCTGGCGACCACCTTCAAGCAGGACGGCGTCGGTGGGCTGCGCGACGGCTACGAGTACGCCCGCAGTGCCAACCCCACCCGGACGGCGCTGCAGGAGGCGCTCGCGGCGCTCGAGCAGGGCCGCACCGGGCTGGCGTTCGCCTCCGGCCTGGCCGCCGAGGACACCCTGCTGCGCACGGTCTGCGAGCCCGGCAGCCACGTCGTCCTCGGTGGTGACGCCTACGGCGGCACCTTCCGGCTGATCTCGCGGGTCGCCTCCCGCTGGGGTGTCGAGCACACGCCGGCCGACCTCAACGACGTCGACGCGCTGCGGGCGGCGATCCGGCCGAGCACGCGGGTGGTGTGGTGCGAGACGCCGACCAACCCGCTGCTCAACATCGCCGACATCGCGCTGGTCGCCGAGATCGCGCACGAGGCCGGGGCGCTGCTCGTCGTCGACAACACCTTCGCCTCGCCCTACCTGCAGCAGCCGCTGACGCTGGGCGCGGACGTCGTCGTCCACTCGACGACCAAGTACCTCGGCGGGCACTCCGACGTCGTCGGCGGCGCCTTGATCGTCGGGAACGGGCCCTCCGGGGACGGCGCCGACCTGGCCGAGCGGCTCGCCTACCACCAGAACGCGATGGGCGCGGTCTCCGGCCCGCTCGCCGACTGGCTGGTGCTGCGCGGCATCAAGACCCTCGGCGTGCGGATGGACCGGCACCAGGCCAACGCCGCCCGGGTCGCCGAGTTCCTGCTCGGCCACCCCGCGGTCGCCTCGGTGCGCTACCCGGGCCTGCCCGACCACCCGGGCCACGACATCGCCAGGAAGCAGATGTCCGGCTTCGGCGGGATGCTCTCGTTCCGGCTGACCGGCGGGGAGGACGCCGCGCTGCGGGTGTGCGAGCGGGCGCAGGTGTTCACCCTCGCGGAGTCCCTGGGCGGGGTGGAGTCACTGATCGAGCACCCGGCGCGGATGACCCACGCCAGTGCCGCCGGGTCCCCGCTGGAGGTGCCGGCCGACCTGGTGCGGCTCTCGGTCGGCATCGAGGACGCCGAGGACCTGCTCGCCGACCTGGACCAGGCCCTGGCCTGAGGAAGGACCCCCTTGCCCCCCACCGCTCGCACGCTCGCGGCGGGACCCTGCAAGGGGCCGCGCTCACCGGGACGCGGTGAGGATGCGCGGGCCGTCCTCGGTGACCGCGACGGTGTGCTCGACGTGCGCCGCGCGGCTGCCGTCGGCGCTGCGCAGCGTCCAGCCGTCGGCGGCGACCCGGTAGTCGTCGTCGCCGCCGGCGAGGAACCAGGGCTCGATCGCGATCACCAGCCCCGGGCGCAGCGGCAGCCCGCGGCCCGGGCGTCCCTCGTTGGGGACGTGCGGCGCCTCGTGCATGGTGCGGCCCACGCCGTGCCCGCCCTGGTCGGTGTTGATCCCGCAGCCCCCGGCCCGGCCCACCGCCCCGATCGCGGCCGAGATGTCGCCCACCCGGTTGCCGACGACGGCCGCGGCGATGCCGGCCGCCAGCGCGCGCTCGGCGGTGGTGACCAGTGCGAGGTCCTCCGGCCGGGCCGTGCCGACCGGGAAGGTCGTGGCGGCGTCCCCCACCCAGCCGTCGAGGGTGGCCCCGGCGTCGACGCTGAGCAGGTCGCCGTCCTCCAGCTCCTGCGGGGTCGGGATGCCGTGCAGCGCGACGTCGTTGACCGACAGGCAGACCACGCCCGGGAACGGCGGCGTGGTGGCCAGGGGCGCGTAGCCCAGGAACGGCGAGGTCGCACCGGCGTCGTCCAGGACGGCGCGGGCCACCTCGTCGAGCCGGGTGAGCCGGACGCCCGGCGCCGCGGCGGCACGGACGGCGGCCAGCATGTCGGCCACCACGGCTCCGGCGGCGCGCATGGCGTCCAGCTCACCGGGCGTGCGCAGCTCGATCACGCGGCACCGCCCGCGAGCTGCTCGGTGAACCAGGCGCGCGCCCGGGCGTTGCCCGCCCGGCCCCGCTCCCCCGCCGCGCGCACCCGCCCGGCCAGCTCCCCGGACAGGCAGCGGTCGAGAGCAGCGTCCAGTGCCTCGGCGGTGAGCTCCTCGACGGGGACCACGAGCGGCCAGTCCAGCGCCGCGGCCTGGCTGGTGACCTTGGCGCCACCGGCGATCGGGTCGCAGGCGACCACCGGCCGGCCGTGCTTGAGGCCCAGCACCAGCGCGTGCAGCCGCATGCTCACCACGACGTCGGCCCGGCGGACCAGCGCCTCGACCTGCGCCGGACGGCGGGCGTGCGGCTTCTCGTAGAGGTCCATGTCCAGCTCGAACCAGGGCAGCGCGCGGTCGGCCAGCCACTCCTCGATCGCGCCGCGGACCCGCTCGGCCTGGCTGCGCTCCCCGTACTCCCCCTGCGCCGGCGTGAACGCCACCGCGAGCACCGGGACCTCCGGCACCGGACCCTCGACGGCGAGGTCGGGGCGGGCCAGGCCGGCCGCGTCGCGCTCCCACACCCGGTCGAACAGGCTCCGCGCGGACTCCTGCACCACCGACACGTTCACCGCCCAGCGCTGCACACCGGCGAAGGCCTCGGCGAGCTCGCGCAGCAGCGGCCGGTCGGCCAGCGGGCCGCTCACGAACACCAGGTGGGTGTAGCCGGCCGGGTCGACGTCCCGCCAGTCCACCCCGCGCTCCAGGTAGGGCGCCCAGGCGACGTCGTGGTCGACGCCTGCGTCGCGGAGCCAGCCGGCCACCACGTCGGCACCGAGCTCGTCGCCCACCGTGGCGATCACCTCGTCGAAGCTGAACCACCCGGCGAGCAGGACACGCATGGCCGCCACCCTCGCACCAGCGGGTGACCGGCTCACGTCGGGGGAACGAGATCCTGGTCGCAGTGGCCACGCCGCACCCCGCCGCCGTCCCCGAGGAGGATGGACCCGTGAGCGACACCGCCAGCGACCTCGACCTGACCGCCATCGAGCAGGAGCGCGACCGGATCCGGCAGGCACACCTGCGCCCGGCCGGCGAGCGCCCCGCCTCCACCGCCCGCGGCCTGCACCACACGGCGCTGATCAGCGGCGATGTCGAGCGGACCGTCCGCTTCTACCAGGACGTGCTCGGCTTCCCGCTCACCGAGCTGATCGAGAACCGCGACTACCCGGGCTCCTCGCACTTCTTCTTCGACATCGGCAACAGCAACCTGCTCGCCTTCTTCGACTTCCCCGGCCTGGACGTCGGCCCCTACACCGAGGTGCTCGGCGGGCTGCACCACATGGCCATCAGCGTCGACCCCGACCGCTGGCAGGACCTGGTGCAGCGGCTGACCGACGCGGGGGTCCCGCACGAGGTGCACAGCGGCGTCTCGGTCTACTTCCGCGACCCCGACGGTGCCCGCATCGAGCTGATCGCCGACCCGCTGGGCGAGATGTACGGCTCCAAGGTCCTCTGAGGAAGGACCCCGTCCTCCTCACCCCTCGCAGGCTCGCGGCGAGCCTCTGGACGGGGTCGTTCAGGCGGAGGGGTCGACCAGGTCGGCGTAGTCCGGGTGCCGGTCGATCCAGGCGCGGACGAACGAGCAGTGCGGGACCGCCCGCAGGTCGTGGGCCCGGACGTCGTCCAGGGCGCCGCGGACCAGGGTGCTGCCCACGCCGCTGCCCTCCGCGTCGGGGTCGACCTCGGTGTGGGTGAACACGACCCGGTCGCCCTGCCGCCGGTAGGCGGTCAGGCCCAGCACCCGGTCGCCGTCGCGGGCCTCGTAGCGGCCGGCCTCGGGGACGTCGGTGACGGTGAGTTCCATGCCGGCGCCAACCCCACCGGCCCCGGCGCTGTTCCGGACACGACGAGGGCCCGGTCACCGTGGTGACCGGGCCCTCGTGCGGGAGTAGCGGGGACAGGATTCGAACCTGTGACCTCTGGGTTATGAGCCCAGCGAGCTACCGAGCTGCTCCACCCCGCGTCGCAGGACCCACCATACACGCCGGCGGACGGAACCCGCCGGAGCCCCGGCGGTCACAGCGTCCCGGTGTAGACGACGTGCTCGGCGAGCTCGGCGACCTTGACGTTGCGGCGCATGCTCTCCTGCCGGAGGACGTCGAACGCCTGCTCCTCGGAGCAGTGCAGCCGGGTCAGCAGGATGCCGATGGCCATGCCGATGCGCCGGTTGCTCGCCAGCGCCCGCTCGAGGTTGTCGGCCCGGCTCTCGGCCACCTCTGCCCGGGTGCGCAGGTCGGC
>DASQNB010000615.1:0-4554 GCA_035645175.1 Geodermatophilus sp. | reverse complement strand
CTCCCCGACCTCGACGCGTCGCACCCGCTGCCGGAGGCGCCCTGGTTCCAGCCGGGTGCGCGCCGCTCGGCCCGCCGGGTGTTCGTGCACATCGTCGCCGAGACCGCCCAGCACGCGGGCCACGCCGACATCCTGCGGGAGACCATCGACGGCCAGAAGACGATGGGCTGACCCGCCCCGCCCCAGCCCCACCCCGACCCACCTCGCCGAGCTGTGTGCGGTGGTGGCGCCCCCGTCGCCCGGGAACGCGCCAGGACCGCACATCACCCGGCCACACCCGCCGGGCCTCAGCCCTCCTCGAGTGCGCGCAGCGCGGCCAGCGCGCGGTCCCGGGCGGCGGCGGCCTCGGTGGCGCGTCGCTCCGCGGTGCGCCGGTGCCGCTCGGCCCGCTTGAGCTCCTCCGCGGTGTCGGCGGCCTCCTGCTCGGTGCGGGCCAGCTCGTGGGCCAGCTCCTCGACCCGCGCCTGCAGGTCGGCCCGGCGGGCGTCGAGGTCGTCGACCCGGTGCCGCTCCTCCTCGGCCGCGGCGACGGCCTCGGCGGCCAACGCGGTCGCCGCCTGCGCCACGGCGCGCGCCTCCTCGAGCTCCCGCCGGCGGCGCTCCTCGGCCGCTCTCCGCGCCTCCTCCTCGCGACGCCGGGCCCCCTCCTCGGCGGCCCGGCGGGCGTCCTCCTCGCGGCGCCGGCGGGCGGCCGCGGTACCGCTGCGCGCCCGGGTGCTCTCCGACGGCTGCTCGGGACGCGGTGGCACGATCCGCAGCACCGGCCGGGTACCCGTCGTCCCCAGGCCGCTGTAGGACATCGCCCCGGTGAGCCGGCCGGACAGCAGCGCCTCGCCCGCCTCCGGGTCGGCCATCGCCGCGCGCAGCGTGTCCGCGACCTGGGTCTCCACCGTGCTGCCGACCCGGGAGCCGTGCTCGCGGGCGAGCGCGGTGGCCTGGCGGGTGAGGGCGGTCAGCAGCTGGGAGCGCTGGCGGTCCAGGGCGCGCAGCTGGTCGCCGGCCAGGCTCTCCTGCGCCTGCCGCAGGAGGTCACCGAGCTCGACCAGACCCTCGATCTCCGCGCGCTGCTCGCGCACCAGCAGGTTGCACACCCACGCCGCGGCGGTCGGCTTGGGCAGCCCGCCGATCTCGCGGGCGAGGGTCCGGTCGCCGGCGGCTCGGGCGTCGTCCTGCCGCTGCCCGCGCACCGCGACGAACTCCTCGGGCAGCACCGCGTACAGCTCGTCGGCGACCTCGTCGAGGTCCACGGGCGCCCCCCGCTGTCGTCGAGCTGCACGGATCGTGGCGATCGCGGCGCGACCACCACGAGTTCGTAGCACTCGACGGGCCGGGGGGCGCGGCACGATGACCCCCGTGACCACCACCCGGGTGAGCCGGCACGTGCGCGCCCCGCGCGCTGCGGTGTACCGCGCGCTGCTGGACCCCGCCGCCGTCGCCCGGTGGAAGGTGCCCGAGGGCATGACCTGCCGGGTGCACGAGTTCGACGCCCGCGAGGGCGGCACGCTGCGCGTCTCGCTGACCTACGACGAGCCGGGGCCGCAGGGCAAGACGACCGCGCACACCGACACCTACCGCGGCCGGTTCGTCCGCCTGGTGCCCGGCGAGCTGGTCGTCGAGGTCGACGTCTTCGAGACCGACGACCCCGCGCTGCAGGGCGAGATGACCAGCACCATCACGCTGGCCGACGCCGACGGCGGGACCGAGCTGGCCGCGGTGCACGAGGGCGTGCCCGACGGCGTCGCCCCCGCGGACAACGAGCTGGGCTGGCGGATGGCGCTGGACCGGCTGGCCGAGCTCGTCGAACGCGGAGGCTGAGGAAGGACCCCCTGCCCCCGGCCCCGTCCAGGGCACCGCCCTGAGCTTGCGAAGGGCGGGGAGGACGGGGTCCTTCCACCTGCAGGGGACCGCTCAGGCGGTGCGGGGGGCCTCCCACAGGTCGATGCCGGAGTCGACGGCGTGCTGCTCGATGGCGGCGAGCTCGTCGTCGGAGAAGTCCAGCCGCCCGAGCGCGCCCACGTTCTGCTCCAGCTGGCCGACGCTGCTGGCGCCGACGAGCACGGAGGTCACCCGCGGGTCGCGCAGCGCCCAGGCCAGGGCCATCTGGGCCAGGCTCTGCCCGCGCTTCTCGGCGATCCCGTCGAGCGCGCGCACGTGGCCGAGCGCCTCCTCGGTGAGCAGGTCGGTCGACAGCGACTTGTCCTGGCTGGCGCGCGAGCCCTCGGGGACGCCGTCCAGGTACTTGCTGGTGAGCATCCCCTGGGCCAGCGGCGAGAACGCGATGCAGCCGGCGCCGACGTCCTCGAGGGTGTCCAGCAGCCCCTCGGTCTCGACCCAGCGGTTGAGCATCGAGTAGGACGGCTGGTGGATCAGCAGCGGCGTCCCGAGGTCGGCGAGGATCTCCGCCGCCTTGACGGTGTCCTCCGGGGAGTACGACGAGATGCCGACGTAGAGGGCCTTGCCCGCCTGGACGGCGCTGTGCAGCGCGCCCATCGTCTCCTCCAGCGGCGTGGTCGGGTCGGGCCGGTGGGAGTAGAAGACGTCGACGTACTCCAGGCCCATCCGGCCCAGCGACTGGTCGAGGCTGGACAGCACGTACTTGCGCCCGCCACCGCCCTGGCCGTACGGGCCGGGCCACATGTCGTAGCCGGCCTTGGTGGAGACGACCAGCTCGTCGCGGTACGGGCGGAAGTCGTCCCGCAGGTGCCGGCCGAAGTTGGTCTCCGCACTGCCGTAGGGCGGCCCGTAGTTGTTCGCGAGGTCGAAGTGCGTGACGCCGAGGTCGAAGGCGCGGCGCAGGATGGCTCGCTGCCGGTCGAGGGGGACGTCGTCACCGAAGTTGTGCCACAGACCCAGGCTGACCGCCGGGAGGTCCAGGCCGCTGCGGCCGGTGCGCCGGTAGGTCATCGAGTCGTAGCGGTCGTCAGCTGCGGTGTAGGCCATGGACGGGATCCTGCCCGGCTCGCGGACGCCCGAACCCGGCGGCCCGGTCCTACGCTGACGGGGTCGGGAGCCCCTGCTCCGGAGGTGCGGCGTGCTGCGACTCATCGTCTTCCTGCTGGTCGTCTGGCTGGCGGTCACCGTCGTCGGTGCGGTCCTGGAGGGGCTGTTCTGGCTGGCCGTGGTCGGCCTGCTCCTGTTCGTCGGCACCGCGGTGCTCGGCTGGACGAAGCGGGACACCCGGGTCTGACCGCGGTGCGTGCGGTGGCGGCTGCCCGTGGGTGACGCGCTGCCGGGCGCTGCGCCCGGGTCGGGCCGGAAGACCCCTCCGGCCCGTGCCGCCGGCGAGGACGATCGCCGCAGCGGGGGTCCCGTCCGCCCGACCCGGAGGGAGGGGCGCGATGCCCTTCTTCGATGGCTCCCGTGGCCGTATCCACCACACCGCCTGGCTCCCCGACGGCGACGTCCGCGCCGTCGTCGTCTTCTGCCACGGCGGCTTCGGCGAGCACCTGGGGCTCTACGAGCCGCTGGGACGGCGGCTGGCCGCCGACGGCATCGCGGTGCACGCGCTGGACGCCGTCGGCCACGGCCGCAGCGACGGCGAGCGCGACCTGATGCTCACCTGGGACGACTACGTCGACGACGCCCGCACCCTGGCCGAGCTGGCGCAGGCCCAGCACCCGGGCCGCCCGCTCGTGCTCATGGGGCACTCCGGCGGCGGCGTGGCCGCCCTGCTGCTGGCCCAGCGGTCCCCCGACCTGGCGCAGGCGCTGGTGGTCGCCGCACCGCCGGCCCAGCCCCTGCCGTGGGTGGAGGCGCTGATGGCCGAGGACGCCGAGGACGTCGAGGACCCCGACCCGGGCGCGATGTTCAGCACCCACCCCGAGTACCTGGACGCCCTGCGGCACGACCCGCTGGTCCACCGCGGGCCCGTGCCCCGGCAGACCATGGAAGCGGTGGTGCGCACCTGGCCCGCGGTGGCGGCGGGGATCGCCCAGGGCCGGCCGTCGATCCCGACCCTCTTCCTGCACGGCGAGTCCGACCCGATGGTCCCGGTCGAGGACTCGCAGGCCCTGGTGGCGCAGCTGCCGCGGGCGACGCTGCGCACCTTCCCGGGCGACCTGCACGACGTCCTCAACGAGCACGACCGGGACGCCGTGCACGACGTCGTGGCCGAGTTCGTGCTCGCCCAGGTCCGCCCGGCCGCCGCCCGGCCCTGACCGCCCGGAGCCGGCGGGTCAGCCGCCGTCGGTAGCGGCGCGGGCCGCGGCCGGGTCCAGCAGCCGGGCGGCCCACGCGCCCGGCGGCGGCGTCCGGCCGGAGACGGCGACGAGGACCGGCCCCAGGTCGGCGACGGCGACCACGCCCTCGGGCCGCCGGTCCACCCGCCGTCGCCGCCGGGACGGCACCCCCGCCGGGCGACGGTGCGCACACCCAGGGCGGCGGAACCCCGTCGTCCCCCACTGGGGCGACGTCGACGACCTCCCACCAGCGCGGCCGGTGCGTCCCCGGCAGGGAGCCCGTCCCCGTGCCCACGACGCGCAGCCCGGCCGGCGGGACGTCCGCGGGGACCAGGACCGGCATGTCCAGGCCGTCCAGCGAGAGACCCACCGTGCC
>DASQNB010000614.1:0-2261 GCA_035645175.1 Geodermatophilus sp. | reverse complement strand
TCCTCGACGGGATCGTCGGCATCGGCGGCCGCGGGGGTCTGCGCCCGCCGGCCGCCGCCCTGGTCGAGCGGGCCGCCACCGGGCCGGGCCGCATGGTCGCCGTCGACGTCCCCAGCGGGGTGGACTCCGACACCGGCGCGGTCCCCGGGACGGCGTTCCCCGCGCAGCACACCGTCACCTTCGGCGCGCTGAAGACCGGGCTGGTCGTCGGGGAGGGCCGCGGGTACGCGGGCGAGGTCCACCTGGTCGACATCGGGCTGGAGCTCCCGCCGGCCGACACGCGCCAGTTGACCGATGCCGACGTCGCCGCCCGCATCCGCCTCCCGGGTAGCGGCGACGACAAGTACACCCAGGGCGTGGTCGGCGTCGTCGCCGGCTCCTCGACCTACCCCGGCGCCGCCGTGCTCTGCACGGGAGCGGCGCTGCGCGCCCGGCCGGGGCTGGTCCGCTACGCCGGGACGGCGGCCGCGGGGGTACGGGCCGCCTGGCCCGAGGCGATCGTCACCGAGGGCCGGCCGGGGGACGCCGGCCGGGTGCAGGCCTGGGTCGTGGGACCCGGGATGGGCACCGACGACGACGCCCGCAGCGTGCTGGCCGAGGTGCTGGCCACCGACCTGCCGGTGCTGGTGGACGCCGACGCCCTGACGATGGCCGCGCAGGACCCGGACCTGGTCCGGCGGCGGTCGGCGCCCACCGTGCTGACGCCGCACGACCGCGAGTACGCCCGGTTCGGTGCGGCCAGGGGCGGTGGGGCGGGTGGCGACGCAGTCGGGGACGACCGGGTCGGTGCCGCCCGACGGCTGGCCGCCGACCTGGGCGCCGTCGTCCTGCTCAAGGGGGACGCGACCGTCGTCGCCGGGTCCGACGGCACGGCGTACGTCAACGCCACCGGCACGCCGTGGCTGGCCACCGCCGGCACCGGCGACGTCCTCTCCGGCATCACCGGGGCGCTGCTGGCCACCGGGCTGCCGGCCGACGAGGCGGCCGCGGTGGCCGCGCACGTGCACGGGCGGGCCGGGCAGCTGGCCGCGGAAGACGGGCCGCTGATCGCCGGCGACCTGATCCGCCGGCTGCCGGCCACGCTGGCCCGCCTGCACCGGGCGCCCGCCGGCCGGCTGGGAGACTCGGGCTCGTGACCGAGCTTGCGAGGTCACGCGGAGGCACAGCACCGATCGGCACGTCGTCGACGAGCGCCAGCGAGGAGGGGACGTGACCGGACGAGCCCGCGCCGAGGTGGTCGTCGACCTCGATGTCATCGCCGCCAACACCGCGACACTGCGCGAGCGCGTCGGCCGGCCGCTGATGGCGGTGGTGAAGGCCGACGGCTACGGCCACGGCCTGGTCCCCGCCGCGCGGGCGGCCCTCGCCGGGGGAGCCGACGCGCTCGGGGTCGCGGTGCTGGAGGAGGCGCTGGCGCTGCGCGCGGCCGGTGTCACCGCCCCGCTGCTCGCCTGGCTGCACGCCCCGGGCACCGACTACGCCGCCGCGCTCGCCGCGGACGTCGAGGTCTCGGTCAACGCCGAGTGGGCCCTCGCCGAGGTCGTCGCGGCCGCCCGCGCCACCGGCCGCACCGCCCGCGTGCACCTGTTCGCCGACACCGGCCTGTCCCGCGAGGGCGCCACCGAGGCCGACTGGCCGGGCCTCGTCTCCGCCGCGGCGCGGGCCCGGGCCGACGGCGAGGTGGACGTCGTGGGGCTGTGGAGCCACATGGCCTACGCCGACGCCCCGACCCACCCGACGATCGGTGCGCAGGTGCGGGTCTTCGAGGAGGCGGTCGGCATCGCCCGGACCGCGGGGCTGACCGGGGCGCGGCTGCACCTGGCCAACTCCGCGGCGACGGTCGCGCTGCCGGACACCTGGTACGACATGGTCCGCCCGGGGATCGCCGTCTACGGCCTGGACCCGCTCGGCGGCGACCCGGCCGCCCACGGGCTGCGGCCGGCGATGACGGTGCGGGCCAGCGCCGCGCTGACCAAGCGGGTGCCCGCCGGCGTCGGCGTCTCCTACGGCCACACCTACTTCCCCGAGCGGGAGACGACGCTGCTGCTCGTGCCGGTCGGCTACGCCGACGGCGTGCCGCGCGCGGCGGGCAACCGGGCACCGGTCCTGGCCGCCGGTGCGCACCGGACCATCGCCGGGCGGGTGTGCATGGACCAGTTCGTGCTGGACGTCGGGGACGCCGAGGTGCGGGCCGGCGACGAGGTCGTGCTCTGGGGGCCGGGGGACCGCGGCGAACCGACCGCGCAGGACTGGGCCGACGC
>DASQNB010000613.1:0-4376 GCA_035645175.1 Geodermatophilus sp. | reverse complement strand
GCCTCGCTGCCCGCGAGGTGGGCCATCGCCGCGGCGCTCTCCGCCCGCTCCCCCACGCAGTCGAACGGCTTCTCCGTGGCCCACAGCCGCCGGAAGCCGTCGGCCAGCGAGAGGTCCTGCAGCGGGTCGCCGCCGAACACCCCCAGCGCCTCCTCCGGCGTCAGGAAGACCGCGAAGCAGAGGTAGGTGAACAGGCACTTGTCGCAGTGCAGGCACCAGCGCTGGGTGGCCTCGCCGCCCATGTGCGCCTGCGTGTACGACCGGTTGCAGCTGAGGATCTCGCCGCGGAGCTCCGGGAGGTTCGCGACCGCGGCGACCGTCGCGAGCTCCGACAGCTGCCGGGTGAGGCTGAAGTAGCCGACGCCGACCTCCGCGGCCGCGGCGGCGAACAGCCGCTCGAACTCGTAGGACTTCGAGTACTGGTGGTTCACCCGCGCCCCGTTGACCGTCAGCGTCTCCTCGTCGGCGGAGCGCTCGTTGGCGAACACCACCGGGTCGAACCCGCCGAGGACGGCGACCAGCGTCGAGATCGCCGAGTTGATCGCGGTGACCGGCACGTGCCCGTTGAGGCCGCCTGCCTCGGTCCGCTCGCCCAGCAGCGGGTCCAGCCGGCGGCGGACGCCGATCAGCGGCACCCCCGCGGCGCGGGCGACGTCGCGCTGGGCGTCGGTCGGGTTGACCGCCAGCGCGGTGGCCGGGGTGACGACGACCAGCGCCAGCGCGGAGTCCTTGCCGCCGCCGACCGGCAGCAGCGCCTGCCGCCCTCCGCCGACCACCGGCGCCGGGACGTCGTCGGTCAGCTCCACGTCGAAGGCGACCTCGTGCGGCACCGGCAGCCGGTTGACCGCGGCGAACTCGCCCAGCCCGTGCGTGTAGGCCGCCTCGGCGACGGCGGCCTGCGCCTTGGTGACCGGCCGCTGCACGACGACCCGGCCCGGGGCCCGCAGCTTGTAGTAGCTGGTGCCCATGACCAGGTGGACCAGGTCCAGCGCCGCGTCGACGCGCGCCGGGTCGGCGCCGGTGAGCAGGTCGGTGTCGAGGGTCAGCCGCTCGGTGAACTCGTCGCCGGCCAGCCGGTAGGTGAAGGCGGCCTCGCCGGTGGCGAGGTCCAGGGAGCGGTCGGCGACGACGAAGGCGTCGGACCCGCCCTGCTCCTCAGGCACGGTCGGCTCCGGCGTCGACGAGGATCTGCTCATAGGTCCGTGCCAACTCCTCGTAGTTGCGGAAGCGGTTGTAGCTGGGCGCGCCCGGCGAGAGCAGGACCAGACCGCCCGGGCGGGACGCGCGCAGCGCCTGGGCCACGGCGTCGGCCAGGGAGGCGGTCTCGGTGACCGGGGCCTTGACGCCGGCGGCGGCCGCCGCGGCGCGGATGTCGGCGGCGAATCGGGCGCCGGTGTCCGGGACGGTCAGCACCTGCACCGTCCCGCCGCGGGCGACGACGGCGGCGGCGAGGTCGGCGTGGTCCAGCCCGCGGTCCTGCCCGCCGGCGATCAGCGTCACCTGCCGGCCGGCGAAGGCGTCGATGGCCGCACGCACCGACACCGGGGTGGTGCTCAGCGTGTCGTCGACGAAGGTGACGCCGTCCCGCGTGGCCACCGGGGAGAGCCGGTGCGGCAGGGCGCGGAAGTCGGCGACGACGGCGCGCACGGCGTCCGCGTGCCGGTCGAGGTCCATCCCCATCCGCACGCAGGCGGCCAGGGCGACGTGCACGTTGGCGACGTTGTGCACACCGGCGAGGCGCTCGGGTCGGAAGCCGGCCAGCCGCGCTTCCGGGACGACGTCGGACGGGTCGACCAGCACCGCGGGGTCCAGGTGCTGCTCGGCGACCGGCCGGGCCTGGGCGCCGACGACCACGGAGCCGGGTCCGCAGCCGGCGAACACGTGCAGCTTGTCGCGGTAGTAGGTCCCGACGTCGCCGTGCCAGTCCAGGTGCTCGGGGGACAGCGAGGTGATCGCACCCCAGCCGGACCAGTCCTCGACCGCGGCGGCCTGGTAGCTGGAGACCTCGACGACCAGCGACGTGCCGCCGGTGGGGTGGGTGGGGGATGCACCGCCCACGACCCCGTCCAGCAGGACGTCGAGCAGCGGGGTGCCGATGTTGCCGGCGTGCACGGCCGGGCGGGCGGCGGCGCGGAGCACCGCGGCGGCCAGTGCGCTGGTCGTGCTCTTCCCCTTGGTGCCGGTGACGCACAGCGTGGGCACGTCCCGGGCGGCGAACTCGGCGAGGGCCACGCCGGTGCCGGAGGTGAGGGTGGTCCGGGCGGCCAGCGCGCGGGCGTCCTCGCGGTAGGGGCTGATCCCCGGCGAGCGGAACACCACGTCGCAGCCGGCGAGCTCGGCGACGTCGGTGCCGGGGCGCACCCCCTCCGGGAGGTCGACCGGGGGGACGGCGTCGACGACCACGACCCCCGCCGCGCCGGCGGCCAGCGCGGCACGGACCGCGGCGCGCCCCTCGCGGCCGTGACCCCAGACGCCGACCCGGCGCCCGGCCAGCTCGGCGAGCCTCACCGGCGGGGTCCGGACGGCCGTGCGGAGCGGGAGGTCACGGCGCCCACTGTACGGAGCGGGGGTCCGCCGGACGGCACACACGGCGGGTCGCCGGTAGGGTCCCGGACAGGTGCGCCGGGAAGTCTGGTCGGCAACGTCCTCGCCGTCCCCTCCCTCTGGAGCCGCCCCGTGAGCCCCTCGACCCGTGCTCCACTCCTCAGCCGCGGCTCGTGGGCCGAGACCAGCCGGGTCACCGACATCCTGCGCAAGGAGACCGTCGGTGGCGCGCTCCTCCTGGCTGCGGCCGCCGTCGCGCTGGTGTGGGCCAACTCCCCCTGGGGCGCGGCCTACGAGACCCTGCGTGACACCGAGGTCGGTCCGGCGGCGCTGCACCTGGACCTGTCGCTGGGCACCTGGGCCGCCGACGGCCTGCTCGCCGTCTTCTTCTTCGTCGCCGGCCTGGAGCTCAAGCGCGAGTTCGTCGCCGGGGACCTGCGCGAGCCACGCCGCGCGGCACTGCCGATCGCCGCGGCGGTGGGTGGCATGGCCGTGCCGGCGCTGCTGTTCGTGCTGTTCAACCTCGGCCGCGACGACGGCGCACTGCGCGGCTGGGCCATCCCGGCGGCCACCGACATCGCCTTCGCCCTCGCCGTCCTCGCGGTGATCAGCACGCACCTGCCGGCGGCGCTGCGCACCTTCCTGCTCACCCTCGCCGTGGTCGACGACCTGCTGGCGATCGTCGTGATCGCGGTCTTCTACACCGACGACTTCTCGCTGACCGCCCTGCTGCTGTCCTTCCTGCCGCTGGCGCTGTTCGGGCTGCTCGTGCAGAAGCGGATCCGCTCCTGGTGGCTGCTGCTCCCGCTCGCGGCAGTCACCTGGGTGCTCATGCACGAGTCCGGGGTGCACGCCACCGTGGCCGGCGTGCTGCTGGCCTTCACGGTGCCGGTCGTGCGCAGTGAGGCCGCCGGCGGCCCGGACGCGGGGCCGGGGCTGGCCGAGCACTTCGAGCACCGGATCCGGCCGATCTCGGCCGGCATCGCGGTGCCGGTGTTCGCGTTCTTCTCCGCCGGGGTCGCGGTCGGCGGGCTCTCGGGGCTCACCGAGTCGGTCACCGACAGCGTCGCCGTCGGCATCGCCGTCGGGCTGGTGCTGGGCAAGGCGATCGGGATCACCGGCGCCACCTGGCTGGTGTCCCGCTTCACCCGCGCGGAGCTCGACGAGCACCTCGGCTGGCCCGACGTGCTCGGCCTGTCGCTGCTCGGGGGCATCGGGTTCACCGTCTCGCTGCTCATCACCGAGCTGGCCTATGGCATGGGCACCGACACCTACGACCACGCCAAGGTCGGCATCCTGACCGGCACCCTGCTGGCCGCGCTGCTGGCCACCGTCGTCCTGCGGCTGCGCAACCGCCGCTACAAGCGGATCTACGAGGACGAGCGGGCCGACTTCGACAGGGACGGGATCCCGGACGTGTACCAGCGCGAGACGGTCGACGACCGCGCCGAGCACCGGCCGGATCGGAACGGCACGGCCCCGCCCGGGCGCACCCTCGGCGGTTCCACCGAGAGCTGAACTACTGCATTGCCGAGCTCCCCGGCTCGACGTACCGTCGAGGTACACGAGAGAGGAGGTGGTCCGAACAATTGAATTCTTACCGGACTCGTGAGGTGGCTGTCCGCTAGCCGCCGTCCAGATGGGCCGCCCGTTCGGAGTGGAATCCGAGCGACGGCTTGATCGCCCGTCCGTCGTACGGCGGCGAGCGAGAACCGGACAGTCACCCGACCCCCGGGCCGCCGGCATTTGTCCAGCCGGCCCGCGTGCTGCTCCCCTCCTCGGAGGGCCGGGCGCCGCGGAGCAGCCCGGGGGTTGTCCGTTCTCCGGGGAGG
>DASQNB010000612.1:0-3427 GCA_035645175.1 Geodermatophilus sp. | reverse complement strand
GACCGCACCCGGTCCACCGGTGCCGTGACGACCCGTTCCGCGGTGGCGACGACCTGACCCATGCCCCCATCCTGCCGTCGTCACCAGCGGGGCCGCCGCCAGGGCACCCAGACGGCGCACGGCTGCGACGAGCGCGGCCCGGCCCCGGCGCACTGCGGGCGCTCGGTGGGCCAGCCGAGGTCGCCGCCTCGTCGCGGACCTGCAGCAGGTTCGGGTCGGGGGACGGCGGTCCGCGCGCGGCCGTCCACAGCGGCCGCCGCCGTCCACAGACCCGCGGTCCACCCCGTGCGCCCCCCGTCGAGGTGGGAGCGGGCGCCGGACGTCCTGCCGAAACGGCCCACCTGCACAATCGCACCGCCGCTGTCCCGCGAGGAGGACCCGTGACCACACCGGCCCTGCCCACCGTCCCGTCCGACCTGACCCCGGAGGAGCGCGACCGGTTCCTCCTGGACCTCGCCGTCGAACAGGCGCGCATCGGCTGGGAGGAAGGGGGCGTCCCGATCGGGGCGGTGCTGGTGGACGGCGACCGGGTGCTGGCCGTCGGCCGCAACCGCCGCGTCCAGATGGGCAGCGCCATCAGGCACGGGGAGACCGACTGCATCGAGCAGGCGGGCCGGCTGCCCGCGTCGGTCTACCGCCGCAGCACCCTCTACACGACCCTCTCGCCCTGCTTCATGTGCGCGGGGACGACGCTGCTCTACGACATCCCGCGCGTCGTCGTCGGGGAGAACCGCAGCTTCCAGGTGTCGGAGGAGCTGCTGCGGTCGCACGGCGTACAGGTCGACGTCCTCGACGACCCGGACTGCCGCGCGCTGATGGAGCGGATGCTCGCCGAGCGCCCCGAGCTGTGGGCAGAGGACATCGGGGAGGAGTCGTGAGCGCGGCCGGGGCCCCGGCGGCCCGGACCGACGTCGTCGACCCCGACTACCCGGTCACGCCGGTCCCGGCGCACGCGCGGAAGTCGTTCTTCTCGATCGCGGTGGTGCTCCTCGGCTTCACCGTGTTCACCCCGACCATGCTGGCCGGTGCGACGCTGGGGCCGGCGTTCGCCTTCGACGACCTCGTGCTCGTCATCCTCGCCGGCTCGCTGGTCCTCGGCGCCTACGTGGCCGTGATGGGCTGGGTCGGCGCGCGGACGGGCCTGACCACCGTGGTCATGGCCCGCTACACGCTGGGCACCCGCGGCGCGAAGCTGGCCTCGATCCTGCTGGGCGGCACGCAGATCGGCTGGTACGGCGTCGTCGTCGGCACCATCGGTGACCTGACCGCCGAGGCGCTGGACTGGCGCTCGTACGGTGCCCGCGCCGCGGTCATGGTCGGCACCAGCGCGCTGATGTGCGTCACCGCCTACTGGGGCTACCGCGGCATGTACTGGGTGTCGCTCGTCTCCACCCCGCTCATCCTCGTCCTGGCGTTCTGGGTGGTCGGCCGGTCGCTGCAGGAGGTCGGCGGCCTCGAGGGGCTGACGAGCGTCCGGCCGACGGCGTCGATGGCCGTCGCCGTGGCGATCACCACCGTCGTCGGCACGTTCGTGTCCGCCGGCACCCAGGCCCCCAACTGGACCCGGTTCGCCCGACGCGACTCGCACGCGGTGTGGGCCTGCGTCATCGGTTTCCTCGTCGGCAACGGGCTCATGGTCTTCTTCGGCGCGATCGGGGCGCTGACCTTCGGCGAGGGCGACTTCGTCCTCGTCCTGTACCAGCTCGGTCTGGTCGGCTGGGGTCTGGTGCTGCTGTTCGGGAACCTCTGGAAGAGCAACGCCGACACCGCCTACGCCTTCGGCGTGGCCGGCGCGGAGCTGTTCGACCGCCCCAGCAAGGGGCCGTTCGTGGTCGGCGGTGCGGTGATCGGCACCGTGCTCGCGCTCACCGGCGTGCAGAACCACCTCGTCGAGTACCTCGGGCTGCTCGGCACGTTCATCCCCCCGCTGGGCGGCGTGATCATCGGGGACTTCCTCGCCCGCTGGCGACGGCGCGGCACGCCTGCCGGGACCATCCCGCCCGCGGTGCGGTGGCCCAACCTCCTCGCCTACGCGGTGGCCGCTTTCCTCGCGTGGCTCAGCGGTGAGCTCGGCACCGGCATCCCCCCGGTCATCGGCATCGTGGTGGCCATCGCCCTGTCGATGGGACTGTCCCGGGTCGGTTCCCCGGCCACCACCCCGGTCGGCGCGGGTCGCTGACCGCGGCTCCCGGCGTGACCAGACTCATGCCACACCCTGGCCGGACCCCAGGTACCACGGAGGGGTGACCGCACCGCTCTCCCTCACCCGCACCGGCTCCGGGGAGCCGCTCCTGTTGCTCCACGGCATGGGCAGCTCCCGCCGCGACTTCGCCACCGTGCTGGAGCCGCTGTCCCGGGACTTCGACGTTCTGGACGTCGACCTGCCCGGGGTCGGCCGCTCACCGGCCCTCGAGGAGCGGCCCACGGTCGCCGCGATCACCGACGCGGTCGAGCTGACCCTCGACCGGGAGGGCGTCGGCTCGGTGCACGTGCTCGGCAACTCGCTGGGCGCCCGTGTCGCGCTCGAGTTGGCCGTCCGCGGGCGCGCGCGGTCGGTGGTGGCGATCGCGCCGTCCGGGCTCAACGTGCCGCCGGAGCGGGTCGTCCAGGGCGGCGGCATGGCACTGGCGCGGGTGGCCCTGCGCACCGGAGCCCCGCTGGTCGACCGGCTGTCCCGCTCCGCGCCCGGCCGCGCGGCACTGCTGGCACCGCTCAAGGCACGCCCGTGGAGCACGGGCCTCGACGAGGCGATCGGGGCGCGCGAGGGCTTCGCCGACTCCCGCGACTTCTGGCGCACCCTGCTGTGGGGGCTCGTGCTCGACGTGCCGCGGGGCCTGGACCGCATCGACTGCCCGGTCACCCTCGTCCAGGGCGTGGCCGACTGGGTCGCGTCGGGACAGACGGTGCGTTACCTGGCGCTGGTCCCGGGGTCCCGGTTCAGGCCGCTGCTGTGGGCCGGGCACGCGCCCCAGTCGGACCGCCCAGGGACGATCGTCCGGCTCGTCGAGGCGACGGCCCGCAGGGCGGGTCAGCCGGCGGACTCCTCCGCGTTCAGGTACGAGCAGCGGAACCGGGCGCCGGCCATCGCCTCGGTGAACCGCGCCTCCCAGGCCGGGTCGGCCGCCGGGAAGGCCGTGTAGACGCGGTCCTCGAGCACGACCGGCAGCCCGTCGGGCCCCGGGTAGGAGCGCCGCAGCAGCACCCGGGTCTGCCCGTCGACCTCGTCGTGCGCCGCTGCCCAGCGCGCCCGTGCGACGACAGCGGCCACCTCGGCCGCGGAGCGCCCGGACAGCCGCTGCTGACGGGACCCTGACGGGACGGCCGGACGGGCCGACCAGACGCCCAGGGCGTAGAGCAGCAGGCCGAGGAGCGCCAGGAGGACCACCAGCTCGACCAGCAGGACGACCACGGATACGACGGTAGCCAT
>DASQNB010000611.1:0-4572 GCA_035645175.1 Geodermatophilus sp. | reverse complement strand
GCCGACGTGGTCTCCACCCGGCACTTCGACAGGTGGTGGAAGGCCGCCCGCCGGGAGACCCCCGACCTGCTGACGTTCACGCCGGAGATGCTCACCGACGCGGCGGCGGCCGGCCAGGTGCGGGTCGAGGACTTCCCGGACCAGGTGCCGCTGACCCAGGGGCTGACCCTGCCGCTGTCCTACTCGTTCGCGCCGGGCACGCCGACCGACGGCGTCACCGTCGACGTCCCGCTGGCGGTGCTCGACACCGTCGTCTCGGAGACCTCCGGGGAGTCGCTGGCCTTCACCGTCCCCGGGCTGCGCGGGGAGCTGGTCACCGCCCTGCTGCGCACGCTGCCCAAGCAGCTGCGCCGCGCCCTGGTGCCGATCCCCGACCGGGTGCGGGAGGTGCTGCCGCACATCGCGCCGACCGAGCCGCTGCTGCCGGCGCTGGAGCGCGAGCTGCGGCGCGCGGCGGGCGTCGTCGTCCCGCCGGACGCGTGGGCGCCGGACCAGGTGCCCGACCACCTGCGGGCGACCTTCCGGGTCGTCGACGACCGGCACCGGCCGCTGGCCACCGGCAAGGACCTGCAGGCGCTGCGCCGCGAGGTCGCGCCGCAGAGCCGGGCCAGCCTGGCCGCGGCCGCGTCGGACGTGGAGCGCAGCGGGCGGACCGCCTGGACCTTCGGCACGCTGCCGCGCACCGTCGAGGTCCGCCGCGGCGGGCACGTGGTCACCGCGTACCCGGCACTGGTCGACGAGGGGACGACGGTCGGCGTCCGTGTGGTCGCCACCGAGGTCGAGGCGACCCGGCTCAGCTGGCGCGGGGCCCGGCGGCTGCTGGTGCTGGTCGCCGGCTCACCGACCCGGCAGGTGGTCAAGACGCTCTCGCCGCGCACCCGGCTGGCGGTGCAGTTCAACCCGGACGGCGAGATCTCAGCACTGGTCGACGACTGCGTGGACGCCGTCGCCGACGAGCTCATCGCGGCCGCCGGGGGGCCGCCGCGGGACGAGACCGCGTTCGCCGCGCTCGTGCAGACCGCGAAGGCCCAGCTGCTACCGCTGACCACCGACACGGTGCGGCGGGTCGAGGCGGTGCTCACCCAGGCCCGCGAGGTCGCCGTCGCGATCGGCGCGGCGCCCGGGCGGCGGGTGCCCGAGGCCGCCATCGCCGACCTGCGCCGGCAGATGGGCGGCCTGCTGCACCGCGGCTTCGTCGCCACGGCCGGACGGCGCCGGCTGCCGGATCTGGTGCGCTACCTCAGGGGGATGGCGCACCGGCTGGAGAAGCTGCCGGCCAACGCCGCCCGCGACCAGCTCTGGATGCAGCAGGTCGCCGCGGTGACCACCGAGTACGAGCAGCTGCGCGCCCGGGTACCGTCGACCGGTGCGCCGGACGACGCCGTCGCCCGCGTGCGCTGGATGGTCGAGGAGCTGCGGGTGAGCCTGTTCGCGCAGACCGTCGGCACCCCGCGGCCGGTGTCGGAGCAGCGGGTCTACAAGGCGATCGACGCGCTCTAGAAGGACCCCGTCCTCCTCACCGCTCGCAGGCTCGCGGCGAGCCTCTGGACGGGGCCGGTGGACCCTGCAGGGGGCCTGGACGGGGCCGATCAGCCGTGTGCGCGGGCCCGCTCGCGCAGCAGGGCGGAGATGCGCTGCCGGGTGACGCCGAACATCGCGGCGATCCGGTTGATGCTCACCTGCTCGGAGGCCAGTGCGTGCGCCTGCTCGCGTCGCCAGGCACCCCCGGCGCTGGCCAGGGACGCCATCACCGAGCTGATCTGCTCCACCACCAGGGGGCGGGACTCCGCCGTCACGATGTCGAGCCACGCGCGGCCGGTCTCGCGCTCCTCGAGGAGCTTCTCGGCGCGCTGGCGGGCGCCACCCAGTTCGGCCATGCAGCTGTCCAGCACGGTCATGAGCTCGCCGAGCGCCCGGACGGCCGGGTCCTGCTCGATGTGGTCCGTCGCCACGGGCCCTCCGTCTCGATCTACAAGGATGCAGCCAATCCAGTTGCACACTATCCATACTCTTGGGGCGCAATGCAAGCCCCGTGACATGCAACAGCCGTGTCAAGGCGATAGGTGTTGCATGCAACCCTTGCTGCTCCTACGTTGTGCGCAACGGGGTGGCGTGGCACGGAGTCGGCGCCGGGGACTGCGGCTGCGGTCCGGGACCCCGCACGAGGGGGAGATCTGATGTCCACGCTCACGGCCGCCGTCGACCTGCACCCCGTCCCGGCCAGCGTCCCGGTCGCGCGGCGCCTGGTCCTGGCCCTGCTGCGCGGGTGGGAGGCCCCGCACGACGCCGGGGACGCCGCCCTCCTGGTGACCGAGCTCGTGGCCAACGTCGTCGACCACGTCGCAGGCGAGGCCTCCTTCACCCTCGAGCTGTCCCTGTCGGAGCGGTGGCTGCGCATCGCGGTGGCCGACGGTTCCGCCCTGCGCCCCATCGTGCGGGAGTTCGAGACCGGTGCTCCCCGCGGCCGCGGCATGCGGCTGGTCGCGGGCATCGCCGACCGCTGGGGCGTGGAGGACCACGCCGGCGGCAAGCGCGTCTGGTTCGAGCTGGCACCCCTCGACCGCGGGGGTTTGCCGACGACAGCTGCCGGGGACGGGCGGGGAGAGCGACCGCGTCGTGCGCGGAGCGCACACCGAGGAGGGGACGGCATGAGCGAGCCGAACGGCAACACCTACAGCGCGGGCGAGGGGCTCTCCGACGAGGAGATGGTCCGCACCGTCGCCGAGCAGACCGACAGCATCTCCGAGCACGCCGATGAGGCCGGCAAGGACTGGAACGGCGACGCCAGCCAGGCGCCGGACCCCAACGCCGACCCCACCGGCTGAGGAAGGACCCCTCCTCCCCACCCCTCGGGGAAGGACCCCCTGCCCCGTCACTCGGAGAAGGACCCCCTCCTCCCCACCCCTCGCACGCTCGGGGCGGTGCCCTGGAGGGGGCCGGGGTCAGGGCGGTCGTGGGGTGAGGTGAGGAGGCGGACGGCGGAGGGGAGCGCAGGGTGGGGACGACGAGACCGGTCCTGCTCGGAGGCCCCTCGGCCGCTCGGGCGCTGAGGCCGGCCCGCACGATGGCCCGCTGGGCCGTGCGCCACGGCATGCCGGCGGCCTACCTGTCCCGGCAGGCGCGTCGCGGCGACCCGGTCGCCCGCCTGCTGCGCGACCCCCGCGTGCGGGCCCGACCGCACGACCTGCACGAGGAGCTGCGCGCCCGCGGCCCGCTGGTGCACACCGCCCTCGGCCCGCTCACCACGGCGCACGCGGTGGCGTCGGAGGTGCTGCGGTCCGACCGCTTCGGCGTGGGCTTCGACTGGTCCCGCGCGTCCAGAGCGACCCGCTGGGCGCTGGCCTTCGGCGACGACCCCGCGGTCACCGGTGTCGCCGAGCCCCCGTCGATGCTCGTCGCCGACCCGCCCGACCACACCCGCTACCGCCGCCTCGTGGGCCGGGCGTTCACACCCCGCGCGACCGCGGCGGCCGAGCCGATGGTCCGGCAGGTCGCTGACACCCTGCTCGACGCGCTGGAGCCCGCCGCCGCCCGCGGCGAGCCGGTGGACCTGGTCGCGGCCTTCGCCGCCCCGCTGCCCGTCCTCGTCATCGCCGACCTGGTGGGCGTCCCGGCCGACCACCGGGAGGACTTCCTGCGCTGGGGGGCCGCCGCCGCGGCGACCCTGGACGTCGGCCTGCCGCTGCGTCGCTTCCTGGCCGCCGACCGCGCCATGCGGACGATGCACGAGTTCCTGCGCGGGCACTTCGCCCGGCTGCGCCAAGAGCCGGGGGAGGACCTGGTCAGCCGGCTGGTCGCGGCGTCCGACGGCGACGCGCTGACCGACCGGGAGCTGCACGCCACCGTGCTGCTGCTGCTCGGCGCCGGCTTCGAGACGACCGTCAACCTGCTGGGCAACGCGGTCGTGCTGCTCGACGCGCACCGCGACCAACGCGCCGCACTGGTCGCCGACCCCGACGGCTGGCCGAACGCCGTCGAGGAGGTGCTGCGTTTCGACAGCCCGGTCCAGTTCACCGGCCGCACGGTCCGCACCGACACCGACCTGGCCGGTGTCGCGCTGCGCCCGGGGTCGCGCGTCACGATGCTGCTCGGCGCGGCCAACCGCGACCCGGAGGTCTTCCCCGACCCCGGCCGGTTCGACGTCACCCGCGCCAACGCCCGGGACCACCTGGCCTTCTCCGCGGGCATCCACTACTGCGTGGGCGCCGGGCTGGCCCGGCTGGAGGCGACCGTGGCGCTGCGCGCGCTCACCGAGCGTTTCCCCGACCTGCGGGTGTCGGGCCGGCCGGTTCGCCGCGACCTGCAGACGCTGCGCGGCTTCGAGCACCTGCCCGTGACGCTGCGCTGACCCGACCGGGTGCACTGCGCGGCGGGCCGCGGCGGGAGATCTGCCATCAGCGCCCGCGGACGGCCGCCCGCGGCTGCTCGTCGGTGGCCAGGACGGCGTCCCGCGCGGCGCCCCAGCCGGTCCACGTCATCGGCGCCAGCCAGGCCACCAGCAGGAGCAGTGGGGTCGTCCAGCCGCCGGTGAGGTCGTGGAGCCAGCCCAGTACCAGCGGTCCGGCGGCGGCC
>DASQNB010000610.1:0-8952 GCA_035645175.1 Geodermatophilus sp. | reverse complement strand
GTCCTCGTCCTCACCGGCATCGCCGTCTGACCGCGCGGCACCGGACCTGGTCGCCGGCTCCCCGGAGGACCACCATGGTGCGGTGCCGTTCGACGTCGACCGTCTCCTGCGGCTGTGGTCCGAGCCGCTGCCGGACGGGGGTGCTGCCGAGGAGGCGTTCCGCGCGGTCTACACCGACCCGGTGACGGTGAACGGCACGCCGCTGACCGCCGCCGACCTGGTCACCCGGGCCCGCGCCGTGCAGGGCACCTTCGAGCAGGTGGAGCGCCGGGTCGTCTCGGTCGTCGAGGACGGCGACCGGGTCGCCGTCGCCTTCCGCATGGGCGGCCGGCAGGTGGGACCCTTCGCGACGTCGGCCGGGCCGCTGCCCCCGACCGGCCGGCAGCTGGAGCTGCGGGTCATCGACGTCCTGACCCTCACCGACGGCCGGATCAGCGACATCTGGATGGTCGCCGACGAGCTGGGTGCGCTCGCCGCGCTGGACGCCGTCCGGCTGGTCACGCTCTGACGGGTGCCGACGGCGGGGGGCCCGGGGCTGCGGTACGCCCGCACGGCCCGACGTCCCCGCGGTCGGTGTCCCTGACGCCGGACCCTCAGCTGTCGATGTTGGCCATCACGTGCTTGATGCGGGTGTAGTCCTCGAACCCGTACATCGACAGGTCCTTGCCGTAGCCGGAGTGCTTGAAGCCGCCGTGCGGCATCTCGGCGACCAGCGGGATGTGCGTGTTGATCCACACGCAGCCGAAGTCCAGCTTGCGGCTCATCCGCATCGCCTTGCCGAAGTCCCTCGTCCAGACGCTGGAGGCCAGGCCGTACTGCACGCCGTTGGCCCAGGCCAGTGCCTGGTCCTCGTCGGAGAACCGCTGGACGGTGATGACCGGCCCGAAGACCTCCTGCTGCACCATCTCGTCGTCCTGCCGGAGCCCGGCGACGACGGTCGGCTCGACGAAGAAGCCGCGGTCGCCCTGCCGCCGCCCGCCGGTGGTGACCTCGGCGTGGTCCGGCGCGCGGTCGAGGAAGCCGGTGACGTGGGCCAGCTGGTTGGCGTTGTTGACCGGCGGCACGAGGGCGTCGGCGTCCCCGGCGCCCCCCTCGTAGGTCGTCCGGGTGTTCCGCGCCTGCTCGGTGAGGGCGGCGACGAAGTCGTCGTGGATGCCCGGGCCGGCCAGCACCCGGGTCGCGGCCGTGCAGTCCTGCCCGGCGTTGAAGTACCCGGCCACCGCGATCGCCTCGGCCGCGGCCTCGAGGTCGGCGTCGTCGAAGACGACGACCGGCGCCTTGCCGCCCAGCTCCAGGTGCACCCGCTTGACGTCGCGCGCCGCGGTCTCGGCGACCTGCATGCCGGCCCGCACCGACCCGGTGATCGAGACCATCTGCGGGATCGGGTGCTCCACCAGCGCCCGGCCGGTCTCCCGGTCGCCGCAGACGACGTTGAACACGCCCGGCGGGAGGAACTCGGCCGCGATCTCGGCCATCCGCAGGGTGCTGGCCGGGGTGGTGTCGCTGGGCTTGAGGACGACGGCGTTGCCGGCCGCGATCGCCGGCGCGAACTTCCAGACCGCCATCATCATCGGGTAGTTCCACGGCGTGACCTGCCCGACGACGCCGACCGGCTCGCGGCGGACCCACGAGGTGTGGCCGGCCAGGTACTCGGCGGCCGCCTTGCCCTCCAGGTTGCGCGCGGCGCCGGCGAAGAAGCGGATCTGGTCGACCATCGGCGGGATCTCCTCGCTCGCGGTCAGCCCGAGCGGCTTGCCGGTGTTGCGGCTCTCCAGCGCCACCAGCTCCTCGCCGTGGGCCTCGATCGCGTCGGCGATCCGGAACAGAGCCAGCGACCGCTCCGAGGGGGTGGCGTCCCGCCAGCCCCCGAACGCACCCGCGGCCGCGGTGTAGGCGCGGGCCACGTCCTCGGCCCCGGAGACCGGCGCGGAGGCGAACACCTCGCCGCTGGACGGGTCCACCAGGTCCATCCGGCGGCCGTCGGTGGCGTCGACGTGCTCCCCGCCGACGAAGTTGCGCAACTCGAGCTTCTCGCTCACCGGAGGTCCTCTCGTGCGGGCGTCCCGGATGGTGACCGGGCCTGCTGATCCCGCGGCCATTGTGGTCATCGGCCGCTGATCGGTCCAGCCTCCCGGGTCAGGACGACGGAATCCAGGTCAGGGCGGTGGGTGCAGCGCCAGCCACAGCTCGGCCCGGACGCCGGGGGAGTCCAGGTCGCGGCCGAGCAGCTCCGCCGCCCGGCGGATGCGCTTGCGCAGGGTGTGCCGGTGCACGCCCAGCCGGACGGCGGCCGGCTCCCACTGGCCGTGCGCGGTCAGCCACACCCGCAGCGACTCGACCAGGTCCCCGGGGCCGGCCGCGTCGGCGGCGACCAGCGGGGCCAGGGCGGCCTCGGCGAAGGCGGCGGTGGCCTCCCGGTCGAGCAGGGCGGACAGGCCCCGGCCGGCCAGGTCGGTGAACGAGGTCAGCGGCGCCCCGGTGGTCCGGCCGTGCTCGGCGGCCTGCCGCGCCTGCCGGACGCCGTCGGCCAGCCGCGTCCACGGCACCGCCGGCGCCGTGCCGAGGTGCGCGCCGGGCACCCGCTCGGGGAGGACGGCGAGCCGCTCGGGGAGCGGGCCGTCGTCGGCCACCAGGACGACGAGGGCGTCGTCCAGCTCGGCGGAGAACACCGGCTCGTGGTCGTGCGCCGCGGCGTCGGCGGCCACGTCGACGGCCGCGGCGCGCTGCTCCGTGCTGCCCAGCACGACCAGGGTCCGGACCGGGCCGGCGGGCAGCCGCTCGCCGAGCGCGGCCACCACGGGGGTCACCGCGGTCTCCTCGCCGGCCAGCAGCAGGCGCAGCAGCGCCGCGCGCAGGGCCGCGGTCGCGCTGTCGAGCGCGCGGGACTGCTCCAGCCGGAGGGTCAGCAGCAGCGCGGCCGCGTTCACGACGTGCCGGTCCCCGGCCGGGAACGGTCCGGGGCGGCCGACGGCGAGGAAGCCGCGGGTGCGCGAGCCCGTGCCGAGCGACTGCAGGAGCACCGACTCGCCGGGCCGGGTCAGCGCCGCGCCGGCCGGCGGCCGGGTGCCGCGCAGCCGGTCGACCGCCGCCGCCAGGTAACCGGCGCGACCGCGGGCACTGTGCGGCGCGGCCTCCAGGGGGGACCCGGCGGCGTCGACCAGCAGCGCCCAGCCGCCGAGGTGCCGGGCCAGCCGGTCGACGACGGTGGCCGGGGCGCCGGGGGCGACCGCGGCGCGGGTCAGCTCCTGCTGGACCGTCGAGGTCCGGGCGACCGCCGCGTACTCCTCGGCGGCCAGGGCGGCCGACACCGCCCGGGAGATCGCGATGAACGGCGTCGCCCGGGGCACCTCGAGCACGGCCAGCGCGTGGGCGTCGGCGGCGGCCACCAGCCGCTCGGGCACTGCGGCGTGGCTCAGGCCCGTGCCCAGCCCGAGGGCCACCACGCCGGCCCCGGCCAGCCGGCGCACGTAGTCGCGCGTCCCCTCGTCGTCGGACGGGAGGGCCAGCCCCGTGGTCAGCAGCAGCTCGCCGCCCTCGAGGAACGGCGTGGGGTCGGCCAGCTCGCTGACGTGCACCCAGGAGACCGGACGGTCCACGACGGCGGTGCGCGTGTGCAGCGTCAGCTCCAGCGACGCGGTGCCCACGAGCGAGGCGACGGTGACGGGCACGGGCCGGCCTCTCGACGATCTGGACACCCGGGGGCGACAGGAGCGCCGGTGTGGACCGTACCGACGGTCCGTCGCGCGGCCCACCCTGGAGCCCGGTGCCTCCCTCGTCCGGGGCGGCCTGGCCACCGAGGAGAAACGATGACCCTCCACGCGACGACCCTCGCCGCGACGACGGACCTGCCGGCCGGGTCCGACACCGTCCTCCAGGAGCGGCGCCTGGTCACCGAGGTCCCCGGCCCCCGCTCGCGCGAGCTGGCCGCCCGCCGGGCGGCCGCGGTCACCTCCGCCGTGGGCAGCGTCCTGCCGGTCTACGTCGAGCGCGCCGCCGGCGGCGTGGTGGTCGACGTCGACGGCAACTCCTTCATCGACCTCGGCTCCGGCATCGCCGTCACCAACGTGGGCAACGCCGCGCCCGAGGTCGTGGCCGCCGTCCGCGACCAGGTGGCCGCGTTCACCCACACCTGCTTCATGGTCGGGCCCTACGAGGGCTACCTCGCCGTCTGCGAGGAGCTGAACCGGCTGACCCCCGGCGACCACGAGAAGCGCTCGGCGCTGTTCAACTCCGGTGCGGAGGCCGTGGAGAACGCGGTGAAGGTCGCCCGGGTGGCCACCGGCCGCTCCGCCGTCGTCGTCTTCGACCACGCCTACCACGGCCGCACCAACCTCACGATGGCGCTGACCGCGAAGAACATGCCCTACAAGCACGGGTTCGGACCGTTCGCCGGCGAGGTGTACCGCGTCCCGATGTCCTACCCGTACCGCGACGAGCCCGGGACGACCGGCGCGCAGGCCGCCGCCCGCGCGATCTCGATCGTCGAGAGCCAGGTCGGGGCGGGCAACGTCGCCGCCGTCCTCGTCGAGCCGATCCAGGGTGAGGGCGGCTTCGTCGTCCCGGCGCCGGGCTTCCTGCCCGCGCTGGCCGACTGGTGCTCCCGGTCCGGCGCGGTGTTCATCGCCGACGAGATCCAGACCGGCTTCTGCCGCACCGGTGCCTGGTTCGCCTCCGAGCACGAGCAGGTCGTGCCGGACCTCGTGACCACCGCCAAGGGCATCGCCGGCGGGCTGCCGCTGGCCGGGCTCACCGGCCGCGCCGAGCTGATGGACGCCACCCACACCGGCGGCCTCGGCGGCACCTACGGCGGCAACCCCGTCGCCTGCGCCGCTGCGCTGGCCACCATCCGCACCATGCGCGAGCAGGACCTCGCCGGCGCCGCCCGCGCCATCGAGGCCACCATGCTGCCGCGGCTGCGGGCGCTGCAGGAGCGCAGCGGCGTCATCGGGGACGTGCGCGGCCGCGGCGCCATGCTCGCCGTCGAGCTGGTCCGCCCCGGCACGGACGAGCCGGACGCCGAGCTGACGCACCGCATCTCCAAGGCCTGCCACGCCCAGGGCGTCATCACCCTGACGGCCGGCACGTCCGGCAACGTGCTCCGCTTCCTGCCCCCGCTGGTCATCGGGCAGGACCTGCTCACCGAGGCGCTCGACGTCCTGGACGCCGTGTTCGCCGAGCACGCCCCGGCCAGGTGACGTACTAAAACGGCCCCCTGCGGGGGCCCGCGCCGAACTCTGACGGCCCCCTTGCAGGGTCCCGCCGCGAGCCTGCGAGTGGCGGGAGGCAAGGGGGTCCTTCAAGGGGGCAGGGGGTCCTCTTTCAGCCACCCTCGCGCATGCCCCAGGGCGAGCCGTAGGCGGTCAGCAGGTCGAGGAAGGGCACCGCGTCGAGGGCCTCCGGGCCCAGCACGCCGCTGCCCGACCACTGCCCGGTCGCCAGCAGCTCGAGCGCGACGACCGGGTTGACCGCCGTCTGCCAGACCACCGCCTGGCACCCGTACTGCGCCATGGACCAGGCGTTGTCGACCACGTGGTACAGGTAGACCTGCCGCGGCCGCCCGTCGGTGCCCGTGCCGCTCACCCACAGCCCCGCGCAGGTCCGCCCGGTCATCAGCTCGCCGAGGGACGCGGGGTCCGGCAGCGCCGCGGCGACCAGGTCGCGGGGGGCCACCTCGACGTCCCCCACCCGGACCGGTGTCGTCGAGTCCAGCCCGGTCTCGTGCAGCACCCTCAGCACGCCGATGACGTGCGAGCCGAGGCCGTACTTGAAGGTGACCCGGCGGGCGTCGACCCAGCGCGGCATGAGGAGCACCTCCTCGTGCTCCACGTTCACGCACTCCACCGGGCCGATGCCCTCGGGGAAGTCGAAGACCTCCGGCTCGCTGAACGGCTCGGTCACGTACCAGCCACGGTCGCGCTCCCACACCACCGGCGGGTTGAGGCACTCCTCGATGGTGGTCCAGATGCTGAACGACGGCGCGAACGCGTGCCCGCGCACCGTGAGGTCCGCCCCGTCGCGGACGCCGAGCTCGTCGATGGCGGAGAACAGGTGGTCGGCGGCGTACCGGGCGAACACGTCGGACAGGCCCGGCTCCACGCCCATGCCGACCAGCGCCAGCCGGCCGGCCGCCGCCCACTCGCCGGTCAGGGCGAACTGCTCGTCGCCGAGCTTGACGCCGGTCTCCTCGTACGGGCGCTCGGGGTGCGGGCGCGACAGGGACATCGCCATGTCCAGGTAGTCGACGCCGGCCGCGAGCGCCGCCCGGAACAGCGGCATGACGAACCGCGGGTCGGTGGCGTTGAGCAGCACGCCGCAGCCGTGCTCGGTGAGCAGGGCGCGGACGGCGGCCTCGTCGGCGGCGTCGACGCGGGCGGCGACGAACCGCGGGTCACCGGCCGCGGCGACGGCCTTCCCGGCGCGCGCGGGGTCGAAGTCGGCGACGACGAGCCGGTCCACGAACGCCCGGCGGGCCGCGATCGCCGTCACCGCACCGCCGACACCGCCGGCGCCGACCAGCAGGATCCGCATGTCCACCTCCACGCGAGGCGGTCACCCTAGCGACGGCTTCCGCAGGCGGGACAGGCTTCCAGGTGCCGAACACTTGTCGGATCGGCGATCTGCTGCGATAACCGTCGGATGCCGCCGGACCCCGCCGATCCAGCCGTCCGCCCGGAGGGGGAGACCACCCTCCGCCCGGGCGCCATCGGGTTCCTCGACGCCCTCGTGATCGGCCTGGCCTCGACCTCGCCGGCCTACTCGCTGGCGGCGATCATCGGCGCGCTGGTGGCGCTCACCGGGGTCAACGCCCCCGGCGTGCTGCTGGCCTCGTTCGTGCCGATGCTGCTGATCGCCGCCGCGTTCGCCGCGCTCAACCGCGTCGACCCCGACTGCGGGACGACGTTCTCCTGGGTGACCCGGGCGATGGGCCCGTGGGCCGGCTGGATCGGCGGCTGGGCCATCACGATGACCGGCGTCCTCGTCATCGGGTCGCTGGCCAACGTCGGCGTCGTCTTCGGCCTGCGCACGCTCGGCCTGGACTCCCTGGCGGAGAACACCCCGGTCGTGCTCGTGCTGACCGTCGGGCTGGTCCTGCTCATGACCTGGGTGTGCGTGCTCGGCACCGAGCTGTCGGCCCGGCTGCAGAACGCGCTGATCCTCGCCCAGACCGCGGCCCTGCTGGTGTTCGCCGCGGTCGCCACCTACCGCGGCGTGACCGGCGACAGCCCGCTGGGCGGGCTGGACCCCAGCTGGAGCTGGCTCGACCCGTTCGGTGCCGGCGGTGCGGCGCTCACCGGCGGGCTGCTGCTCGGCGTCTTCGCGTACTGGGGCTGGGAGTCGGCGGTGAACCTCACCGAGGAGACCCGCGACTCCACCTCGACGTCGGGCCGCGCCGCGATCGTCTCCACCGTCGTCCTGCTGGTCACCTACGTCGCCGTCGCGGTCGCCGTCCTGGCCTTCGCGGGCACCGACTACCTCGCCGACAACGCCGACGAGGAGGAGGCGATCTTCGCCCTGCTGTCGACCGAGGTGATGGGCGGCTGGGACTGGGTGGTCCTCCTCGCGGTGGCCACGGCCGCGATCGCGTCCACCCAGACGACGATCCTCCCGGCGTCGCGGACGGGTCTGTCGATGGCCCGGCGGCACGCACTGCCCCGCCGGTTCGGGCACGTCTCGCCGCGCCACCGCACCCCCGACGTCTCCACCTGGTGGGTCGGCGTCATCGCGAGCGTCTGGTTCGTCGTGGTGAGCCTGGCGAGCGAGAACGCGCTGTTCGACTCCATCACCGCGCTGTCGCTGCTCATCGCCTTCTACTACGCGCTGACCGGGATCGCCTGCGCGGTCTACCACCGCCGGCAGCTGACCCGCAGCGTGTCGGCGTTCCTGCTCATCGGGGTCGGGCCGCTGGTCGGCGCGGGGCTGCTCGTCTGGCTGCTGGTGCTCTCGATCCGCGACCTCGCCGATCCGGAGAACTCCTACACCGGCCAGGCGTGGCTCGGCGTCGGGCCGCCGCTGGTCATCGGCGTCGGCATCTTCCTCGTCGGCCTGGTGCTGATGCTCGTCTGGCGCACCAGGGACGCACGCTTCTGGCAGGAGCGGCCCGGGACGGCCGGTGACCGCATCCACGTCGACGAGGACCTGCGGTGAGCATCGTCCTCGGGTACGACGAGTCGCCGGGGTCCCGGCCCGCGCTGGCCGTGGCGATCTCCCTGGCGCTCCGCTACGACGAGCCCCTCGTCCTCGTGTACGGCGTCGAGCCCCCCGGCGGCGTGGGCGAGGAGTTCCGGGCCCACCAGCGGGCGCTCACCGAGATGGGGCGGACGGCGGTGGCGCACGCGGTCGAGGAGGCAGCGGCGGCCGGCGTCCGCACGGTCGTCGAGGTGCTGCCGCAGAAGCCGGCCCAGGCGCTGCTCGACGCCGCGCACCGGCACCACGGCCGGGTCGTCGTGGTCGGCACCCGCGGCGAGAGCCCGCTGCGCGGTGCGGTCCTCGGGTCGGTGGCGCACAAGCTGCTGCACCTGTCCGACCGCCCCGTCCTCTGCGTGCCGGCGGGGGAGGACCTCCCTCGCTGAGCACCGGCGGGGGAGCCGCTGACACGCCGGTGTCGGCAGCTCCCCGCCAGGGACGGGCACCTGGGCCGCGCGGTCAGGTGCCGACGTAGGCCGCGAGGTGCTCGCCGGTGAGGGTGGAGCGGGCGACGACGAGGTCGGCGGGCGTGCCCTCGAAGACGACCCGGCCGCCGTCGTGGCCGGCGCCGGGGCCGAGGTCGATGATCCAGTCGGCGTGCGCCATGACCGCCTGGTGGTGCTCGATGACGATGACCGACCTGCCGGAGTCGACGAGCCGGTCGAGCAGGCCGAGCAGCTGCTCGACGTCGGCGAGGTGCAGGCCGGTGGTCGGCTCGTCGAGGACGAGGACGCCGCCCCGCTCGCCCATGTGGGTGGCCAGCTTGAG
>DASQNB010000609.1:0-3391 GCA_035645175.1 Geodermatophilus sp. | reverse complement strand
GCCTCCTTGATGTCGGAGTCCGGCAGGTGGTCCAGCGCCTCGATCTCGGCCGAGCGCAGGCCGCTGGAGCTGTGCTCCTCGGCGGCGTACAGCTGCCAGTCCTGCACCTGGTCGGTGGGGTACTGCTGCGGCTGCCGCTGCCGCTTGCGGTAGCTGTTGATGTAGGTGTTGGTCAGGATCCGGTACAGCCAGGCCTTCAGGTTGGTGCCCTGGGCGAACTGGTGGAAGGCCGAGTACGCCTTCACGAACGTCTCCTGCACCAGGTCCTCGGCATCGGCCGGGTTGCGGGTCATCCGCAGGGCCGCCGGGTAGAGCTGGTCGAGATAGGGCAGCGCGTCGCGCTCGAAGCGGGCGTCGCGCTCGGCACGGGTCTCGTCGACCTCCGTGCGACTGCCGCCCTCACGCGCCTCCGGCACCTCGACCGGCGAGGTCACCTGGACGGTGTCGGCGGTCGTGGTCTCCGGCGTGCGGTCCGCGGACTCCTCAGGCACCGACCGTCCTCTCTGCGGCGCCCGGACGCGGGTCACCACCTCCGACGATCCTAGCCGCGCGGCACCGGGCCGGCCCGGGGGCCGCCGGAGCGCAGGGCGCTGTCGGGCGCTGGTGGAGAGGGTGCTGCTCACGCCGGGTCCAACCGCGCGGTCGGGGCTCCCCATTCCCCGCGGCCAGGTGGCCCCCTCCAGGGCACCCGGCCCCGTCCCGGGTCCCGCCCCGAGCCTGCGAGGGGTGGGGAGGACGGGGTCCTTCTCCGAGGGGTGGGGAGGAGGGGGTCCTCTAGGCTGCGGCGCCGTGGCTGCGACCCCCGCGGTGCGGGCTCTCGAGCGGGCCCGGGTGGCCCACACCCTGCACCCCTACGAGCCCGAGCACCCCGCCGACCAGGGACACGGCGAGGCCGCCGTGGCCGCCCTCGGCGCCGACCCGCGGCAGGTGTTCAAGACGCTGGTCGCCCGCGTGGACGGCGCGCTCACCGTCGCCGTCGTCCCGGTGGCCGGCAGCCTGGACCTCAAGGCCCTCGCCGCGGCCACCGGCGGGCGGCGGGCGGCGATGGCCGACCCGGCCGACGCCGAGCGGGCCACCGGCTACGTGCTCGGCGGCATCAGCCCCCTCGGGCAGAGGAAGGCGCTGCCGACCGTCGTCGACGAGTCGGCACTGGGCTTCGTCACCGTGCTGGTCAGCGCCGGACGACGGGGCCTGCAGGTGGAGCTGGCGCCCGCGGACCTGGTGCGGCTGACCCGGGCGCGGACCGCGGCGATCGGTCGCTGAGGGGAGGACCCCCCGCCCGGCCCCGTCCAGGGCACCGCCCCGAGCTCGCGAGGGGTGGGGAGGACGGGGTCCTTCCACCTGCAGAGGGGCCACCAGTCAACGACCGGGGGCGGCGTACGGGGTCAGCAGCTGGTCGACCGGCGCGTGGTCGTCGGTGAGCACCTCGGCGTCCCCGACGAAGGCATCCAGCCGCTCGCCGGACGCCACCTGCCAGGTCAGGTCCTGGTCGCGCAGCGCGGCACCGACCGCGTCGAGCGGCAGCGGCTGCTGCGAGGCGAGCACGACGACGTTGCCGCCGTCCTCCGCCGCCAGGACGGCGTCGCGGGCGAGCAGCGCGACGTGCGGGAAGACCGCGCGCAGCGTGGCCAGCTCGGCGCGGACGAAGTCCAGCGGCGGGTGGTCGATCAGGTTGGCGACGTAGACGCCGTCGTCGGTCAGCGCGCGGTCAGCCAGCTCCAGGGCCTCCACGGTGGTCAGCTGCCAGGGCACCGACAGCCCGCCGAAGGCGTCGCCGACGACGAGGTCACGCTCCCCCGCCGGCTCCTGCCCCAGGCCCACCCGGGCGTCGGCCACCTCGACCCGCAGTCCGTCGGTCTCGGCCAGCCCGAGCTGCTCACGGTCCATCTCCACGACCCCGGGGTCGACCTCGATCACCAGGCTCTCGGTGCCCGGGCGGACCGCGGCGAGGTAGCGCGGCAGCGTGGCCCCGCCGCCGCCGAGGTGCAGCGCGGACAGCGGCTCGCCCGCCGGGGCCGTCGCGTCGGTCACCGCGGCGATCGCCCGGACGTACTCGAACTCCAGGTACGTGGGGTCGGCGAGGTCGACGTAGGAGTGCCGCAGCGTGTCGAGCACCAGCACCCGGCCGGTGTCCCGCTCGGGGTCGGCGACCACGCGCGCGCAGTGGTAGGCGGTCTCGGCCTGGCACTGCGACGGCGCGACCCAGGCCAGCAGCGAGCCGGCCAGGGCGAGCAGCAGCAGCGCCGGCGGCACCCGCCCGGCGACACCGCCGGTCCGCCGCCGCAGCAGCACCCCGACCGCGACGCCGACCAGCACGGTGACCAGGCCGGTGCCGACGAGGATGCCGCTGGTCGGGAAGAACGCGACGAGCAGGAACCCGGTGAGGAAGGTGGCGGCGATGCCGCCGAGGGTGCCGATCCCGGAGAGCCGGCCGACCACCGACCCGGTCTCGGCCAGGCTGGCCAGCTGCAGCTTGACCACCATCGGCGGCACGGCCGACAGCAGCGCCGCGGGCACGACGACGGCGACCGCTGCCAGCAGCAGCACGCTGCCGGCGTCGGCGCCGGTGAGCAGCGACCCGGCGAAGCGCACCAGCGGCAGGACGGCGACGACCAGCGCACCCCCGGCGACCAGCAGTGGGGCGATCAGCCGGCGGGGGTCGGTGCGGTCGGCCAGCGCACCGCCCATCCAGGCGCCGACCGCGATGGCGGCCAGCGCGAAGCCGATGACCGCGGTGTTGGTCTGCAGGGTGATGCCGACGTAGGGGGCGATCAGCCGCAGCCCGGCGATCTCCAGCACCAGCACGGCACCGGAGGACAGGAAGGTGACGACGGCGGCCACCCAGTCGGGAAGCGCGGTCGACCGGGTCCGGTCCCGGACGTCGGTCAGCGCCTCCTCGGTGCCGGGCACCTCAGAAGAGCGCGGGCTGGTCGGCCGGCGCGGCGGCCGACTCGACGCGGGCGGTCAGCTCGACGCCGTTGTGCTTCACGCTGTTGACCGCGGGACTCACCGGCCGCAGCTCCAGGCCCTCCACCAGTTCCGGCGGGGTCGGCTCGGCCAGTTCCGCGACGTCCTCCCGGGTCGGGTCCAACCAGTCGGCCCAGCGCTCGCGGGGCAGCACCAGGGGCATCCGCTCGTGGACCTCGGCCAGGGCCCCGACCGCGGGCGCGGTCACCACCGTGCAGGTGTAGAGGCGGTCCTCACCCTTGCCCCAGACCTCCCACAGGCCGGCGAGGGCGAGCACCGAGCCGTCCTGCGGGGTGATGTAGTACGGCTGCTTGCCCGCGCCGTCCAGGCGCTTCGCCCACTCGTACCAGCCGTCGGCGGGGACCAGGCAGCGCCGGGAGCGGGCCGCGGAGCGGAAGGCGGGCTTCTCGGTCAGCGACTCGAC
>DASQNB010000608.1:0-2277 GCA_035645175.1 Geodermatophilus sp. | reverse complement strand
CGGCTGGCGGTCGAGCCCGGGCGGGCCATCGCCGGCCCCGGCACGGTGACGCTGTACGAGATCGGCACGATCAAGCCGGTGCGGCTGGGCAGCAGCGGGCAGGGCGCCCCGCAGGTGCGCAACTACGTGTCGGTCGACGGCGGGATGAGCGACAACATCCGCACCGCGCTGTACGACGCCTCCTACACCTGCGTGCTGGCCAACCGGGCCTCCGACGCCCCTCCGGCGCTGTGCCGGGTCGTCGGCAAGCACTGCGAGAGCGGCGACGTCCTGGTCCGCGACCTGTGGCTGCCCGCCGACGTCCAGCCCGGCGACCTGCTCGCCGTCGCCGCGACCGGCGCCTACTGCTGGTCGATGGCCAGCAACTACAACTACCTGCTCAAGCCGCCGGTGGTGGCCGTGCGGGACGGTGTCGCCACCGAGGTGGTCCGGCGTCAGACACTGTCGGACGTGTTCGCCCTCGACGCCGTCCTCGCCGACGTCCCCGCCCCCGCCGTCGCGCCGTCCCAGCCCGCGCCGGAGCACGCCGCGGGGGTGACCTCGTGAACGAGCTCGCGAGTCCACCGATGAGCACGACACGGCCGGGCACGCCTCCGACGAGCGCCAGCGAGGAGGACGCGTGACCGCGCCGCTGAAGGTCGCGCTGCTCGGGTGCGGCACCGTCGGCAGCGCGGTGCTGCGGCGGCTCGAGGAGCAGGCGGGCGACCTCACCGCGCGCATCGGCCGGCCGGTCGAGGTCGCCGGGGTCGCCGTCCGCCGTCCCGACCGGCACCCCGACGTCCCGGCGCACCTGCTCACCACCGACGCGCACGGGCTGGTGACCCGGCCCGACGTCGACCTCGTCGTCGAGGTGATCGGCGGGATCGAGCCGGTGCGCTCGCTGCTGATGGCCGCCTTCGAGGCCGGCAAGTCGGTGGTCAGCGCGAACAAGGCGCTGCTGGCCGACGAGGGCGGCGAGCTGCACGCCGCCGCGGCCAAGGCCGGCGTGGACCTCTACTACGAGGCCGCCGTCGCCGGGGCGATCCCGCTGCTGCGCCCGCTGCGGGAGTCGCTCGCCGGTGACCAGCTGAGCCGGGTGGTCGGCATCGTCAACGGCACGACCAACTACATCCTGTCCCGGATGGCCGAGACCGGGCACGGCTTCACCGAGGCGCTGGCGGAGGCGACCGAGCTGGGCTACGCCGAGGCCGACCCGACCGCCGACGTCGACGGCTTCGACGCCGCCGCCAAGGCCGCGATCCTCGCCTCGCTGGCCTTCCACACCCCGGTCACCGCCGCCGACGTCTACCGCGAGGGCATCTCCGCGGTGACCTCCACCGACGTCGCGCGCGCCGCGGAGATCGGCTGCACGGTCAAGCTGCTGGCCATCTGCGAGCGGGTCCCCGGGGCCGACGGGGAGGGCGAGTCGGTCGCCGTCCGCGTGCACCCGGCGATGATCCCGACGTCGCACCCGCTGGCCGCCGTCGGCGGGGCGTTCAACGCCGTGTTCGTCGAGGCGGAGGCCGCCGGGCAGCTGATGTTCTACGGCCAGGGCGCCGGCGGGGACGCGACCGCCAGCGCCGTCCTCGGTGACCTGGTCGCCGTCGCGCGCAACCGGGCGTCCGGGGTCGCCGGTCCCGGGGTCACCACCTACGCGGGCCTGCCGGCGCGGCCGATCGCCGAGACCCCGACCCGGTACCACGTCAGCCTCGACGTCGCCGACAGGCCGGGCGTGCTCGCGACGGTGGCGCAGGAGTTCGCCCGGCACGGGGTCAGCATCGCCACCGTGCGCCAGGACGGGCACGGCGACGCCGCCACGCTGGTCATCGTGACGCACAGTGCGCCGGACGCCGCCCTGTCGGCGACGGTGAGCGCGCTCCGGGAGATGCCCGCGGTCCGCGGCGTCACCAGCATCCTGCGTGTGGAAGGACTGTCATGACGACGCAGCTGCCCGTCCGGGGCACCGTCTCCCCGCTGTGGCCGGGGCTCATCGAGGCCTACCGCTCGCGGCTGCCGGTCAGCGACAGCACCCCGGTGGTCACCCTCCAGGAAGGCGCGACCCCGCTGGTGCCGGCCCCGGAGCTGTCCCGCCGCACCGGATGCGACGTCTACCTCAAGGTCGAGGGGGCCAACCCGACCGGGTCGTTCAAGGACCGCGGGATGACGATGGCCATCACCAAGGCCAAGGAGGAGGGCGCGCAGGCGGTCATCTGCGCCTCCACCGGCAACACCAGCGCCAGCGCCGCCGCCTACGCCGCCCGGGCCGGGCTGGTCTGCGCCGTCCTGGTGCCGACCGGC
>DASQNB010000607.1:0-13158 GCA_035645175.1 Geodermatophilus sp. | reverse complement strand
GGGTGAACCCGGCACGTGGGGCGGTCCCGAACGGATACGAGCGGTAGCGTCGGAGGGCAGATCCGCGCCCCCGCTGGAGGTCAGTCGTGCAGCTGGAGAACTCCTTCACCGTCCCGGTACCCATAGAGGACGCCTGGCGGGTGCTCCTGGACATCGAGCGGATCGCGCCGTGCATGCCCGGCGCGGCCCTGGACTCGGTCACCGGCGACGACTTCACCGGCCGGGTCAAGGTCAAGCTCGGCCCGATCAACCTGACCTACCAGGGCAAGGCCTCCTTCATCGAGAAGGACGAGGCCGCGCACAAGGCGGTCATCGACGGCCGCGGCAAGGACCAGCGCGGCAACGGCACCGCCAACGCCCTCATCACCGCCCAGCTGAAGCCCGAGGGCGCCACCACGCGGGTCGACGTCCTGACCGACCTCAACATCACCGGCCGGCCGGCCCAGTTCGGCCGCGGCGTCATGACCGACGTCGGCAACAAGCTGCTCGGCCAGTTCGCCGACAAGCTCGCCGCCCAGCTCGGTGCGGGCGACGCGGGTCTGGCGGCCCCCGCGCCCGCGCCCGCGAAGAAGGCGACGCCGGCGAAGAAGGCCGCGGCTGCGGTGGCCGGTGCCGCCGAGGAGGTGGCCGCCTCCGCCGAGCAGGTGCCCGGGGACGGCGCCGCCGCGCAGAAGGCCCGCTCGACCGCGGCGGCGGCCAAGAAGACCGCCGCGGCTGCGGCGGACCAGGCAGCCGCCCCCGCGGCCACCGACACCGCCCCGGCCGCCGCCGACAGGGCACCGGGGGCGACCGACACCGCGCCCATCGCGGCCAGCGCCGCCCCGGCCGCGCCCGCCACGGTCCCGGCGGCTCCCGCCGCCCGGCCGACCGGTCCCAAGCACGCCGAGCCCGAGCCGATCGACCTGCTCGAGGTCGCCGGCGGGGCCGCGCTGACCCGCTACGCCGCCCCGCTCGCCGGCGCGGCGGTGCTGCTGCTGGTCGTCACGCTGGTCGTCCGGCGCCGGCGCCGCTGACACCCGCGGGGTCGCCGGACGTCGTTCCGGCGACCCCGCCCAGCCAGTCGACGGCAGCCAGCGCGACGCCCGGGGAGCGGGTCAGCGCGTGGTCGCCGGGGACGGCGTACAGCGTGGCGCCCGGCCGGCCGGTCAGCACCGCGGCGAGCTCCTCCGGGCGGCCGTGCGCGTCCCGCTCGCCCTGCACGACGCCCAGCGGCACCGCGACGCCGGTCAGCTCACCGGCGCGGCTGCGCTCGGGCCGGCCCGGCGGGTGCAGCGGGAAGGCCAGGCACAGCACGCCGTCCGCCCCGAGCGCGGCCGCCGTCCGGCAGGCCACCCGGGCCCCGGCGCTGCGGCCACCGAGCACCAGCGCGCCGGTCAGCCGGCCGTCGTCCCGGAGGGTGGCGAGCACCGCGTGCCAGCCCTCGTCCAGCCGGGGCGGTGCCGGTGCGATCCGCTTCCCCGCCACCCGCCAGGGCTGCTCGACGCCCAGCACCCGCCAGCCGGCCGCCACGGCGTCCGTGGTGACGGCGACCAGGTCGGCCGACCCGATGCCCCTGCCGGCGCTGTGGCCGAGCACCAGCGTGCCGACGACGGCGCCCGCGGGCTCGGTCGCGGTGACCCGCGCCGGGCCGAGCGGGGTCTCGACGTCCTGGCTCACCGCGTCGCCGCGTGACCTCGCGAGCTCGGTCACCGAGGGGGCAGCGCGAGCAGCGCGTCGACCGCCCCGGCCAGGTCCCCGGCGACGATCGCGGCCGGGTCGTACACGGCCGGGTAGACGCGCTCGGAGCGCGGGAACCAGGCGGCGCTCAGGCCCGCCCGCAGCGCGCCGTGGACGTCCCAGCCGTGTGCGGCGACCAGCGCCAGGTGCGCGGGCTCGACGTCGCAGACGCCGGCCGCCCACAGGTACACCTCGCGGGCCGGCTTCCAGGCCCGGATCACCTCGCTGGACAGCGACCGCTCCACCAGCGGGCTCACCCCGCCGCGCTCCAGGCCGGCCTCGGCGACGCCGGGGGAGCCGTGGGTCAGCGTCACCACCCGGACGCCGGCCTCGACCAGCCGGCGCAGCGCGGGCTCCACGTCGGGGTGCGGCGCGAGCTCGAGGAAGGCGCCGGTCACCTGCGACCGCTCGTCCTCCCCGAGGTCGGTGGCCTGGGCGAGGGCGGCGTCGAAGGCGTCGCGGAAGCGGCACCAGGTGCCGGCGGTCGCGGCGGCGAACCCGGTGAGCAGGGTGCGGGAGAAGACCGCCGGCAGCAGGTCGGCGGGCTGCCCGAGCTCGACCAGCGCGGCCCGGACGGGGGCGAGGTCGAGCAGCGTCTCGTTGACGTCGAAGGCCACGACGGCGGGGCGGGTGGGGGACACGGAGCTGGGGCGGACCGCGGTCACGCGTGGCCCCGCTCGGCGTCGTCGATCTCCGGCGCAGGGGTGGTGGTGTGGCTGGCCCGGCGGTGCCGGCGGACGTCGTGCCAGCGTTTGTAGACCAGGTAGCCGATGCCCAGCGCCACGGCTCCGACGATCAGGTAGTCGAAGTACTGCAGGTACTCGTTGACGACGTCGCCGAGGGCCACGCCCAGACCGATCAACAGGCTGTTCCAGATCAGGCTGCCGGCCGTGGAGTACAGGACGAACTGGCCGAAGGGCATGCGGACGACGCCGGCGGGGACGGAGATGAAGCTGCGCACGATCGGCACCATGCGGCCGAAGAAGACCGCCGAGCGCCCGTGCCGCTCGAACCAGGCGAAGGTCCTGTCGACGTCCGCGGTCTCCACCAGCGGCAGCCGGTCCAGGAAGGCGTGCGAGCGGCGCGGGCCCAGTGCCCGGCCGACGTAGTAGAAGAAGACCGCGCCGAGGATCGACCCGAGGGTCGCGAAGAGGACCACCGGGACGACGGCGAGCCGGCCGTCGTTGATGAGCACCCCGGCCAGGCCGAGGACCGCCTCGCTGGGGATGGGCGGGATGACCGTCTCCAGCAGGATGGCGAAGCCGACGCCCACCGCGCCGAGGCGCTCCACCAGGTCGAGCAGGAAGCCGGTGATGCCGCCCTGGTCGGAGGAGGCCGCGGCGGCGAGGAACGACATGCGCCCCACGGTAACGGCGCGGTCGCACCGGGACCGGACGGCGCCGGGGGTAGGTTCGCCACCCATGCGGCAGCGCTTCACCGCCCGGGCCGTCGTCGTGGGCGACCACGCGGGCACGGTCGTGCCCGACGCGGTGGTCGACGTCGACGACGGGACGATCGGCTGGGTCGGCCCGGCCGCCGACGCGCCGGACGCCGGGGACGCCGAGGTGGTCGCCGTACCCGGAGTGCTGCTGCCGGGGCTGGTGAACACCCACTCGCACGCGCCGATGGTGCTGTTCCGCGGGCAGGCCGAGGGGCTGTCGCTGGCGCGCTGGCTGCGCGAGGTGATCTGGCCCCGCGAGGCGCGGCTCACCCCCGACGACGTCGAGGTGGCGATGGCCGCAGCCTCGGCGGAGATGCTGCGAGGCGGGGTCACCACCAGCGTCGAGATGTACTTCTCCCCTGAGCGGATCGCCGCCGCCGTCGGCCGCACCGGCGCCCGCGCCGTCGTCGCCACCCCGCTGCTGCCGCTGCCGGGGATGCCGCCGCTGGCCGAGCAGCTGGCCGACGCGGTCGCGCTGGCGGGCCGGGGGCCCGGCGACGGCACGGTCGAGTACGGCATCGGCCCGCACGCGGCCTACACGCTGCCCCTGCCGGTGCTGCGCGACGCCGCGGCCGCCGCCCGGGAGCACGGCCTGCTGCTGCACCTGCACGTCGCCGAGACCGTGGGCGAGGGCGCGGACCTGCTGGCCACCCACGGGCTCTCGGTGCCCGCGCTGCTGGCCGCGCACGACGTCCTGGGCGGGCGGGTGCTGGCCGCGCACAGCGTGCACGTGGACGACGGCGACCTGGAGCTGTGGCGGGAGTACGACGTCGCGGTGGCCCACTGCCCGGCCAGCAACGCCAAGCTGGCCAGCGGCATCGCGCCGGTGCGGGCGATGCTGGACCGCGGCGTCCGGGTGGGGTTGGGCACCGACGGGCCGGCGTCCAACGACGGGCTGGACCTGCTGGCCGACGTCCGGCTGGCCGCGCAGCTGGCCCGGCTGCGCGAGGGCTCGGCCACCGCGCTGACCGCCGCCGAGGCGCTCTGGCTGGCCACCGGCGCCGCCGCCGACGCGATCGGCCGCCCCGACCTCGGTCAGCTCACCGCCGGCCGCCGCGCCGACCTGGTGCACGTCGACACCCGCGACCTCGCGTTCGAGCCGGTGCTCGACCCGGTCGACCTGCTCACCCACCTGGTCTGGTCGGGCACCTCGCGGCTGGTGCGCGACACCTGGGTCGGCGGGCGCCAGGTCGTCCGCGACGGCGGCTGCACGACGGTGGACGCCGACGCGCTGCGGGCCGACGTCGCCGAGCGCGCCGCGCGGCTGGCGACCGGCTAGGCCCGCAGGGAGATCGTCTCGCCGCGCATCACCGGGCGGATCTCGCCGGGGACGCGACGCGCGGCCACCTCGCGGACGAAGTCGCCCAGCGGCGAGGCGAACCGGTCGTAGTCGTCGTAGTGCACCGGCACGGTCACCGGCGGCTTCAGCAGCTCGACCAGGTCCGCGCCCTGCCGGCCGTCCATGGTGACGGTGAACCCGAGCGCCCTGGTGCCGCCCAGGTGCGGGATGACGACGTCGAGCGGTCCGCACCGCTGCAGCACCTCACCGAGCCAGGGCCGGTAGATCGTGTCGCCGGTGATGTAGCCGCGCCAGGACACCTCGCCGCCGCGCACCAGCTCCAGCACGCTGCCCATCACCGGTGGCAGCAGCCGCGCGATCGGCTCGGGGCCGTGGACGCCGGGGACCGAGGTGATCCGCAGCGTGACGCCGTCCCGGCTGAGCTCGTGCCGCTGCCAGGGCGTGAGGTCGAGGGTCTGTCCGAAGCCCCGGCGCCCCAGCGCGCGGGCGGCGGCCTGGGTGGTGATCACCGGCGTGTCGCGGTCGAGGGTGCGGGTGGCGATGCGGTCCCAGTGGTCGGCGTGCAGGTGCGACAGCAGGATCGAGTCCAGCGCCGGCAGCTGGGTCGGCTGGAGCGCGGGCTCGGTGAGCCGCTTCGTCCACAGCCCCTTGCCCAGGTAGGCGCGCTGCCCGCGGTGCAGGAAGTTCGGGTCGGTGAGCAGCGTGAACGGGCCCAGCCGCAGCAGCATGGTGGCGTTGCCGCCGAAGGTCAGCGTGACCTCGTCGGCGGGGGACGACGGGGACCCGGACGAGGACGACGCAGCCATGCCGTCCCGTCTACCCCGCCGTCCCCGGGGTCACGCCGCGCCCGGGGACCACCCGGAGCTGCCGGACCGGACACCAGCGGTGAGGATGCCTGTCATGACGGAGGGACCGGTCGGGCGCGTGCGGGCGGGGTGGCGGCGGCTGGCGGAGCGGACCCGGCCGGTGCACCCGGAGACCGAGCGGGCGCTGGCCGAGCGGTGGGCCGCCCTGCCCGAGCACGTGCGCACCCCGGCGCAGAGCCTCGGCCGGCACGCGGTGGGCTGCGAGGGCACCCACGGCGTCTTCCCGAGGTGCAACCTGACCTGCACCCCCTGCTACCACTCGGCCGACGCCAACAAGGTCCGCGTCGACGGCGGGCACACCGTCCGCGAGGTCGACGCGCAGATGGCCTACCTGCGCGCACGCCGCGGCCCCTACGCGCACGCCCAGCTGATCGGCGGCGAGGTCAGCCTGCTGCCCCCCGACGACCACGCCGAGGCGCTGCTGACGATGCGCCGGCACGGCCGCTCGCCGATGTCGATGACCCACGGCGACTTCGACCCCGGGTACCTGCGCGCCCTCGTCACCGGGGACGACGGCCGGCTGCGGCTGCCCCGGGTGAGCTTCGCGGCGCACGTCGACTCGCTGATGCGCGGCCGCCGCGGCGCCGTCCGCCCGCGGAGCGAGGCCGAGCTGCACCCCTTCCGGGAGCGGTTCGTGCAGGTGTTCCGCGACCTGCGCGCCGAGACCGGCCTGCGCTACTACCTGGCCCACAACATGACCGTCACGCCGGCCAACCTCGACCAGGTGGCCGACACCGTGCGCGCCGTCCTGCCCATGGGCTACTCGATGATGAGCTTCCAGCCGGCCGCGCACGTGGGCGACGAGCGCCGCTGGAAGGAGTCCTACACGGCGGTGGACGCCGACGCGGTGTGGGCACAGCTCGAGGCGGGCCTGGGCCGCACGGTGCCGCACCAGGCCGTCGAGTTCGGCGACCCGCGCTGCAACCGGCTGGGCTTCGGCTTCCTCGCCGACGGCGCCTGGCACCCCTTCGTCGACCCGGCGGCCGAGGCCGAGCTGCGCGCCCGCGACGCCTTCTTCGCCCACTTCGGCGGGATCGCCTTCAGCAACACCCCGCCGGCGCTGCTGGCGGTCAAGGTGCTGCGCGTCCTGCGCTCCCACCCCGGCGACGTCCGCGTGGCGCTGGCCTGGACCCGGAGCCTGCTGCGCCGGGTGGGCGGGCTGCGGGCGCTGGCCGGCGCCGCCCGGAGGAAGCAGCTGGGGCTGATGACCTTCGAGGTGCACAGCTTCATGGACGCCGAGCACGTCGGACCGGCCTGGGACATGATGCGCCGCGGCGTCGTCGCCGACGACCCGCAGCTGCGGGCCACCCAGGAGCGCCTGGCCGCCTGCACCTACTCGATGTCGCACCCGGAGACCGGCGAGCTGGTGCCCGCCTGCGCGCAGCACTCGGTGCTCGACATCGGCGAGAACGCCGGGCTGCGCAAGCTGCTGCCGCTCACCGTGGTCTGACGGCGCTCGCCTCGGCGTCGGTGGGGGACGACGGCGGGCCCAGCGGCGGCACCACCGCGCGGGCGGCGACCGCCAGCACCAGGCCGACCGCGCGACCGGCCGGCAGCTCCTCACCGGCCTCGAGCTCGGCCTCGACGGACACCCCGCCCGGTCCCGGCACCTCCACCGCGACCAGCGCGCGCAGCCCGCGGCGCCGCACCCGGACGACGGTGCCGGTGACGTCGGCGGCCGGGTCCGCAGGCAGGGTCACCCGCACCGCCTCGGGGCGGACGACGAGCACCCCCGGCCCGTCCGGCACCGGCCCGGGCAGGACGAGGGCGCCGAGCGCGGAGGCGTGGACGCCGTCCCACACCGTCCCGGGCACCTCGGTCCGCCCGCCGAGCAGCCGGCTCACGGCCAGGGACGCCGGCCGCGCGTAGAGCTCGCGCACCGGCCCGGCCTGCTGCAGCCGGCCGCCGTCCAGCACCGCGACGGTGTCGGCCAGCGCGTCGGCCTCGCCGTGGTCGTGGGTGACCAGCAGGACCGTCGGGTCCAGCCGCACCCGCAGGTCGGCCAGCAGGTCGTGCATCTCCTCGCGCAGCGCGGTGTCCAGCGCGCTGAACGGTTCGTCGAGCAGCAGCACCCGCGGCTCGGCGGCCAGCGCGCGGGCCAGGGCCACCCGCTGCTCCTGCCCGCCGGACAGCGCCCGTGCCGGGCGGTCGCCGTACCCGCCGAGGGCGACCAGGCCGAGGTACTCCTCGGCCCGCTCGCGCGCCCGGCGCCGCGGGACGCCGCGCACCCGGTCGGCGAAGGCGACGTTGTCGCGGACCGACAGGTGCGGGAACAGCAGCGGCCGCTGGAAGACCATCGCCATGCCGCGCCGCTCGGGCGGCACGCCGGCCAGGTCGCGGCCGTCGAGCCGCACGCTGCCGCGGGTCGGCTCGTCGAGGCCGGCGGTCAACCGCAGCACCGTGCTCTTCCCCGAGCCGGACGGCCCGAGCACGGCCACGCAGGAGCCCGCGGGCACGTCGAGGGTGAAGTCGTCGAGCGCGGGCGGCTGCCCGGCGGCGTGCACCTGGGTCAGCCCGCGCAGCTCCAGCGCGCCGCTCTGTGTCATCGGTTCGCTCCCGCGGGGCGCTCCGCTCCTCGCTCGTCCCTCGCTGCGATGCTCACGTCCCTGTCCGCTCACGCCCGTCCCCGTCGTCCGACCAGCCCGACGGCCACCAGCAGCACCAGCGGCGGCAGCACCGACGACAGCGACAGCACGGCGACCTGGGCCTCGTTACCCGTTGCCGTGGCCGCGGCGGCGACCAGCAGCGGCAGCGTCACCAGCTGCCCACCGCCGACGAGCAGCGTGACGACGTAGTCGCTCCAGCCCACGAGGAAGGCCAGGAACGCGGCACCCGCCAGTGCGGGCGCGAGCAGGGGCAGTTGCACGTGGAACACCGTCTGCCGGGCCGTGGCGCCGAGGGTGCGCGCCTCCTCCTCGAAGCCGAGGTCGTGGGCGGCGTAGGCCGCGCGCATGAGGACGGTCGTGTACGGCAGCGCGGCCACGGTGAGCAGCAGGACGACGCCGACGGGGGCGGGCACCCGCAGCCGTAGCAGGAGGACGTCGAGGCCGAGGGCGACCGCGAACGGCGGCAGCACCAGCGGGGAGAGCAGGACGGCGAGCACCGCACCGCCCAGCGGCACGCGAGAGGTGGCCAGCGCCCGCCCGGCCATCGCGCCCAGCGGGGTGGCCAGCACCGCGACGACCAGGCCGAGCACCGTCGAGCGCAGGAACGCCGGGCCCGCGCCGGCGTCGACGGCGTCGCGCAGCCCCGCCGTCCCCCAGGCCTGCGGCAGCACCGCGGGGGCGGTCCACCGGTCGGCGGCGGCCCACAGCACCAGCGGGACGAGGGGGAGCAGCAGCCAGCCGGCCAGCGCGGTGCGGCCCAGCCGGGCGGTCAGTCCCACGCCGACAGCCTCCGCAGCGCGCGCAGCGCGAGCAGGACGGCGGCCAACGCGAGCACCGCGGTCGTCACCGCGACCGCGGCCGCCTGCGGGCGGACGGCGAGGTCGATGGAGCCGGCCAGCCGCACGGCCATGACCGGCAGCGGCTCGGGGTAGGGCCGGCCGAGCAGCGCGGCGACCTCGTAGGAGCCCAGCGTGTAGACGAAGGTGACCGCCGAGGCCGCCCCCAGCGCCGGCGCGGCCAGCGGCAGCGTCACGTGGCGGAACCGCGCGCGCCGGCCGGCACCGAGCAGTGCGGCGGTCTCGTCGTAGGAGCGCGCCCGCGAGGCCAGTACGCCGCCCACCACGAGCGCGACGAACGCCGACTCCTTCCACGCGTACTCGGCGACCACCGCCACCCACCACGGCCCGCCGACCAGCGACGGCCAGTCGCCCGGTGCCACGCCGAGCAGCCGCGGCAGGAAGCCGCTGTCGGCCAGCAGCAGCCCCATCGCGGCGGCGCCGACCAGGTGGGGGACCGGGATGGTGAGCGCGGCCAGCGTCCCGAGCAGCCGGCTGCGGCGGACGACGGCGGTCGCGGCCAGCGCCAGGCACAGCCCGACGGCGGCGGCGACGACGGTGGCGGCCGCGGCGATGGACAGCGACAGCCAGGTGGCCGTGCCCAGGTCGCCGGCGGCCGCCCGCCAAGCGTCCAGCGACAGCCGCGGCTGGCCGACCAGCGGGGTCAGGCCCAGGCTGAGCAGGACGGCGGAGACCAGGGCGGCGCCGACGACGGCCGCGACCGGCACCAGCGCGGGCACGACGAGCAGGACCGCCCGCCGCCGGGCGCTCATGGCGCCAGGACCGACCGGCGCCACCCCTCGTCCAGCGGCGACACCCAGTCGGCCGACAGCTCGGGCTGGGCGTTCTCCGACAGCTCCTCGTACGGCGGCACGACCGGCGAGGCCGGTACCTGCGTGAAGGCCGCGCGGTCGGCCTCGTCGAGGCGGTCGAGGTCGAGCACGGTGAACTGGCCCCAGGTGCCCGGGTCGGCCTTGGCCACCTGCTGCTCGGGCGAGAGGGCCAGGTCGGCGACGACCTGCGCGCCGGCGGAGTCCCCCGAGGTGGAGGGGAGCGCCAGGAAGCTGGCGTTGCCGAACGTGCCCTCCTCGAGGGTCAGCACCCGCGTGGTGCCGGGGAAGGTCCCGTCGGTGACCAGGTCGGTGAGCGTGGCCGGGCCGTAGGTCATGGTCATGTCCACCTCGCCGTCGGCGAACAGCCGGTCGAGCTCCTGCTGGGACTGCGGGTACGTCTGCCCGCCGCGCCACAGCGCCGGGGCCAGCTCGGCCAGCCGGTCGAACAGCTGCGGTGCGTACTCGTCGTAGGCCTCCTGCGAGTACTCCAGCGGCACCCCGCCGTCCCCACTGCCGGTGACGCTGGTGAGCACCTGTCGGACGAACACCGAGCCGGTGAAGTCCGGCGGGGCGGGGTAGGTGAAGCGGCCCGGGTTGGCCTGCGCCCAGTCGAGCACGCCGGCCAGCGTCGTCGGCGGCTCGGGCACCCGCGCCGAGTCGTAGACGAGGGTGAACTGGGCCTTGTGCCAGGGCGACTCGCAGCCCTCCACCGGGACGCCGAAGTCGTTGATGAGCAGCGGGTCCTCGGGGTCGGTGTACTGCCGGTTGGGCAGGTCCAGCGCCCAGTCGCACAGCCAGGCACCGGCCTGCCGCCCGGCGGCGTAGTTCTCGCCGTTGACCCACACCAGGTCGACCTCGCCGTCGGTCACCCCGGCCTGCCGCTCGGACAGCACCCGGTTCAGCGCGTCGCCGGTGTCGGCGACCGGCACCCGGCGCAGCGTCACCCCGAGCTCGGCGGCCGCGGGCGCCAGGACGTCGTCGACGTAGGCGTTGCCGGCCTCCTCGCCGCCGTACATCCACAGGTCGACGGTCTGCCCGTCGGCCTCGGCGAGCACGTCGTCCCACGGCCGGTCGGCGGCCGCGGGTGCCTCGGCGGCGGGGGCGGCGCAGCCGGCCAGGGCGAGCAGCGCGGCGCCCGCCGCGGCCGAACGACGTCCTGCGGTCACGGGGAGGCCTTCCGGTCGGAGGACGGCGGACGACGGACCGCCTCTCGGGGGCCTTCGTCCGCGGGCGGACCGATCGGATGCCCGGGTGCGGCCTCCCCGGATCGTGCACGATCGGCTCGGGGCCCGCGCGCCGTGGACCCGCCGCGACCGTCCCGGGGAGGTGCCGTGCTCGACTCGACCGCCCGGGCCGTGCTCGACGCGCCGCTGGCCCGCGCGGCGGCGCTGCTGGACCGCCCCGGCGTCACGCCCGACCGGCTGACCGCGGCCAACCTCGTGCTCGGCCTGGCCAGCGCGGTGGCGGCCGCTGCCCAGTGGTGGGTGCCCGCGCTGGTGCTCTGGCTGGCCTGCCGGCTGGCCGACGGCCTGGACGGCCCGCTGGCCCGCCGCCGCCGAGCGGCCGGCCACCCCGGCGACGCGGGCGCCGGCGGCTTCTTCGACATCACCGCCGACTTCGTCGTCTACGGCGCCGGCGTCGTCGGCGTCGCGGTGGGCGCCACGGCCGGGTACGGCGCGTCGTGGCTGCCGTTCCTCGCCGTCCTGCTGGCCTACTACGTCAACGGCGCGGCGTTCCTCGCGTTCTCCTCGATCGCCGAGCGGACCGGCCGGCGGCTGGACGACGGCCGCTCGCTGTCCTTCCTCGGCGGGCTGGCCGAGGGCACCGAGACCGTCGTCGCGCACGGCCTGTGGCTGCTGCTGCCGGCCTTCGCCGGGCCGATCGCGTGGGTGTGGGCGGCGCTGGTCGGGGTCAGCGCCGCGCACCGGGTGTGGGCGGGCTACCGGGCGCTGCGCTGAGCCCGCAGCCGGACGACGGCCCTCAGCACCCGCCGCACCAGTGGCCCGGCCAGCCGCGAGCGGACGTCGTCCACCGCGGCGTCCCACGCCGCGCCGCTGTAGGTCGGGTAGGCGTGCGTGGTGCCGGCCAGGTCGGTGGTGGTCAGCCCCTCCCGGACGGCGAGGGTGAGCTCGCCGAGCACCTCCCCGGCGCGCGGGCCGACCACGGTGGCGCCGACGATGCGGCGGCGCCGGTCGAGCACCAGCGTGGTGGACCCCTCCGTCTCGCCCTCCGCGACCGCCCGGTCGACGTGCCCGTGACCGACCCGCCGCACGCGGTGCCCCTCGCCGGGCGGGACGCCGACCGAGGCGACCTCCGGCGAGGTGTAGGTGACCCGCGGGACGACCGGGTCGACCTGCCGGGTGAGGCCGAGCACCGCGTTGCCCGCGGCGAGGCTGCCGTGGACGCCGGCGGTGTGGGTGAACTGCGGGTGGCCGGTGAGGTCGCCGGCGGCCCAGATCCGCGGGTTCGTCGTCCGCAGGGCGCCGTCCACCACGACCGTGCCGTCGTCCCGGAGCTCGACCCCGGCGGCTGCGCAGCCGAGCCCGTCGGTGCGCGCCCGGCGGCCGACGGCCACCAGCACCCGGTCGAAGGGGACGGCGGACCCGTCGGCCAGCTGCAGCGCCCCGTCGCGGACGGAGTCGACCCCGACGCCGGTCCGCACGGTCACGCCGTCGCGCCGCAGCGCCGCGGTGACCAACCCGGACGCCTCCGGGGTCTCGCCGGACAGCAGCCGGTCGGCGGCGTCGACCACGGTGACCGCCGAGCCCAGCCGGGCGAACGCCTGGCCCAGCTCGCAGCCGATCGGGCCGCCGCCGAGGACGGCGAGGCGCTCCGGCAGCGCGGCGAGGTCCCAGACCGTCTCGCTGGTCAGCGGGTCGACGTCGGCCAGACCCTCGATCGGCGGCAGCACCGGGGCGGCGCCGGTGGCCAGCAGGGCGTACCGGAAGTGGACGCTCCGGCCGCCGACCTGCGCGGTGTCCGGTCCGGTCAGCACGGCCTCGGCGCTGGCGACGGGAACGCCGGCGGCCTCGAGCGCCGCCACCGAGTCGACCGGCGCGATGTGTTCGATCGCAGCCTGCAGGTGCTTGCGCACCCGGCCGAAGTCGACCCGCACCTCGCCGACGTCCACGCCGAACCGGCCGGCGGCGCGGGCGCTCGCCGCGGCGTGGGCGGCAGCGAGCAGCGCCTTGGAGGGGACGCAGCCCGTCCACAGGCAGTCGCCGCCGGTGCGGTCGCGTTCGACCAGCAGCACGCGGGCCCCGAGGCTCGCGGCGGTCCTCGCGCCGACCATGGCCGCCGTCCCACCACCGATGACCAGCAGGTCCACTCCGTCGTCGTCCCGGCTGCGCATGCCCGAGGACGCTAGGCGCTGTCCCCGCGACCGGCGATGCGTCAGCCCTCGGGCGGTTCCCACCCGCGGTCGCCGCACGCCCGGAGGAACGTGCCACCGGCCTCGGCGACCGCGGCGTCGTCGAGCTCGTCGCTCGCCACCGTGTCGCGGAACCGCCGGTAGGGGTCGGTGAGCACGCCCGTGTGCGACTCGTCGAGGAGGTCGCCGA
>DASQNB010000606.1:0-7604 GCA_035645175.1 Geodermatophilus sp. | reverse complement strand
CTTCCGGCGCGGCTTCGCCCTCGGGCTGGGAGCGAGTCTGGGCGCCGGCGTGGTGCTGGGCGTGGTCGCCCTGGGGTTGGTCGTCGTGATGGTGCTGGCCCTGGTCGGCCTGAGCTCGGCGAGCGGCGACAGCGTGCCCAGCGGGCCGACGACGGAGACCGTGTGGGGTGCGGTCGATGCCCCGGCGCGGCTGATCGCCGTCCCGGTCACCGGCGTCATCCTGGGCGGCGAGAGTGACGGCGTCACCTTCGGCGGTGCGACCTACGGCTACGACGTCGCCGAGACCATCGACGGCCTGGGGACCGAGGACGCCGACGGGCTGATCCTGGAGCTCAACACCCCAGGTGGCACGATCTACGGCTCCCGCGCCATCGCCGACGCCGTGGAGCGATACCAGAAGCGCACCGGGAACCAGGTGATGGCCCACGTGCAGGGCATGTCGGCCTCGGGCGGGATGTACGCCATGGCAGGGGCCGACCAGATCGTGGCGGACCACGGCAGCCTCGTCGGCAGCATCGGGGTGGTCATGGGTCCGTTCCAGCGCTTCCGCGACGTCACCGGCATCCCGGGTTCGCTGCTGGAACCGGGCGTGACCACCGAGGGCGGCATCACCGAGGAGTACCTCACCCGCGGCCGCGGCAAGGACTTCGGCAACCCCTACCGCGACATGACCGAGGAGGAGCGGGCGGTCCTGGGAGGCGGCCTGGACCGGGAGTACGAGGAGTTCGTCGCGTGGGTGTCCCAGGCGCGAGGCATACCGCCGCAGACGATCGTCGATGAGCTGGGTGCGTTCGTCTTCGACGGCTACACAGCCGTCGACCGTGGTCTGGTCGACAAGGTGCTCGGTCGCGAGGAGGCCTACCGGTACGCCGCTGAGACGAACGGCGTGGACCCCGACGACACCCGCGTGGACCGGATGGTCGCGCCGGGGTTCCTCGAGTCCTTCCTCGCCGCCGAGTCCCCGGTGGGCGGCGTCGGTGCCGGCGCGGTGACGGGCGAGCCCGGCCGCAGCGTCGTGTGCACCGGCGCCCCGGTGGTCCTCGCCTACCACGGTGAGCTCTCGGCCGCCTGCACCACCGGCTGAGGCACCCTGGTCACCGAACTCCTCGTCCGACGCGGGCTGCTGGCCGCTCGCGCTGACCGGGGGCTCGTGGTGTGCCTGCACGCGACGCCGCGAGCGTCCTTCGTGCCCGTGGCAGGACCCCGGGATCCGTCAGCGGGTCGCCAGACGTGCACGTGCCACATCCGAGCTCTCGGTCGAGGCCGGAGGCGCTGGACCGGCACCCACCGCCTCCCCGGACGCCCCACTCCGTCCAGTGGGAGAGTGGACGTCGTGACTGAAGCGACTCCTGCACGCCGCGCCGTCCTGCACACCAACCACGGCGACATCACCGTCGACCTGTTCCCCGACCACGCCCCCAAGACGGTCGCGAACTTCGCCGACCTGGCCGAGGGGCGCCGGGAGTGGACCCACCCGCAGACGCGCGCGAAGACCACCGACCGCCTCTACGACGGCACCGTCTTCCACCGCATCATCGACGGCTTCATGATCCAGGGCGGTGACCCGCTGGGTCAGGGGATCGGCGGCCCGGGTTACCAGTTCGGCGACGAGATCCACCCCGAGCTCGCCTTCACCAAGCCCTACCTGCTGGCCATGGCCAACGCCGGCCCCGGCACCAACGGCTCCCAGTTCTTCATCACCGTCGCGCCGACCACCTGGCTGACCGGCAAGCACACGATCTTCGGTGAGGTGGCCGACCAGGCCAGCCGGGACGTCGTCGACCGGATCGGCAAGGTGCGCACCGGCCGCGGCGACCGCCCGGTGGAGGACGTCGTCCTCCAGTCGGTCGAGGTGCAGCGCAGCTGACCGCCAGCCCGGACGACGGGGGTGCCGGCCCCGGCCAGCCGCAGCCGGCACCCCCGACGACGACCTGCTACCGGCACCCCGACCGGCCCACCCGCATCTCGTGCACCCGGTGCGGGCGGCCGATCTGCCCGGAGTGCATGACCCCCGCCTCGGTGGGCTTCCAGTGCCCCGACGACGTCCGTGCGGGCAACGCCGGGGTGCGGCGTGTCCGCGAGACCCCGCTGCTGCGGCGGGCCGGCCGGCGCTTCGGCGCGGTCACGGTCGGCCTCATCGTGCTCAACGTGGCGATGTTCGTGGCCACCGCCGTCTCCGCGGGCCTGGCCGGGGCGAACCCGCTGGACAACCAGGTCTCGCCGCTGTTCGTGCAGCTGGCACAGATCCCGGTGCTGGTGCAGCTGGGGGAGGACTGGCGGCTGCTCACCGCGGCGTTCCTGCACATCGGGCTGATGCACCTGGTCCTCAACATGCTCGCGCTGCTGGTGTTCGGCTCCGAGCTGGAACGCCAGCTCGGCCGGTGGCGCTACCTCGCCGTCTACCTGGTCTCGCTGCTCGGCGGGGCGGTGGCCCTGCAGCTGTTCGGTGAGCCGGGGCGCCCGGTCGCCGGCGCGTCGGCGGCCATCTACGGCCTGCTGGGCGGCCTCGCCGTCGTCATGCTGTCCCGCCGTGAGGACCTCCGCGGCCTGCTCACCCTGCTGGCGATCAACGTGTTCATCAGCTTCCTGCCCGGCGTCTCCCTGCTGGGGCACCTGGGCGGCCTGGTGGCCGGCTTCGTCGCCACCGGCGTGGTGGTGCTGGCCCGCCGGCGCACCGAGCTGCAGGTGTTGGGCCTGATGCTGCTGACCGCGGTGCTCGTGGTGGTCGCGCTCACCGTGTCCACGCTCGTCGTCCTCGGTTAGCGGAAGGACCCTCCTGCCCCCCACCGCTCGCACGCTCGCGGCGGGACCCTGCAGGAGGGCCGTTCCAGTCCGTCACCAGGCCGGCGGGGAGCTCCTGGACGGGGCCGACCCAGGCCGCAGCGTGTGCAGCACCCGGGCGACCTCGCCCGGGTCGGCGCCCAGGTCCCGGCGGCCGAGCAGCACCAGGTCGCCGTCGTCGTCCGGCCCGGCGGCGGTGTCCAGCTCCAGCAGCCGGGAGCGCAGCCCGAAGCGCCGGCTGTCGCGCACCCGCACCTGCAGCCGCGCCCAGGGCAGCTCGGTGGTGCCGGTCAGCCGGCGGACGGCGACCCCGGCCGGTCCGGCGGCCAGCCGCGGGTGGAGCAGGCGGTCACGGACGGCGAGGGCCAGCAGCAGGACGGCGGCCGCGCCGACCAGGACCCGGCCCAGCGGGTCGAGGAGCAGGGTCACCAGACCCAGGAGTACTCCCAGGGTCGCCAGGCCCGCCGTCTCCCCGGCCCGCGGCGACCACTCCACGCGTTCCAGCCTCCCAGGCGAGCAACCGGGAGGAGGTACGTGGACCTCCTACGATCGGCGTGGGGCGGGCGCAACGCCGCCCACGTCGACGAGGAGTGGTCATGCGAGATGCCGTCATCTGCGCCGCGGTGCGCACCCCGGTGGGCAAGCGAGGCGGGGGGCTGTCCGGCGTGCACGCCGTCGACCTGTCGGCCGCCGTGCTCGACGCGCTGGTCGAGCGCACCGGCCTCGACCCGGCCGTGGTCGAGGACGTCTTCTGGGGCTGCGTGAGCCAGGTCGGCGAGCAGACCTTCAACATCGGCCGCAACGCCGTGCTGGCCGCGGGCTGGCCCGAGTCGGTCCCGGGGACGACGATCGACCGCCAGTGCGGCTCCTCGCAGCAGGCGGTGGCCTTCGCCGCCGCCACCGTGATCAGCGGCCAGGCCGACGTCGTCGTCGCCGGCGGGGTCGAGTCGATGAGCCGGGTGCCGATGGGCTCGACCTACGGCGAGGCGATCGGCGCCGGGGCGCCGCTCGGGCCGCGCTTCCTCGACCGCTACGACGGGGTCTTCCCGAACCAAGGGGTCGGCGCGGAGATGATCGCCGAGCGCTGGGGCTTCTCCCGCACCCAGCTCGACGAGTACTCCCTCGCCTCGCACGAGAAGGCGGCCAAGGCGCAGGCCGACGGCGCCTTCGAGGAGGAGATCGTCCCGGTGACCACGCCCGACGGCACGGTGGTCAGGGCCGACGAGGGCATCCGCACCGGCGGCACGCTGGAGAAGCTGGGCCAGCTGAAGACCCCGTTCAAGGCCGACGGCGTCATCAGCGCGGGCAACGCCAGCCAGATCTCCGACGGGTCGGCCGCGCTGCTCGTCACCACCTCGGAGAAGGCCCGGGAGCTCGGCCTGCGCCCGCTGGTGCGCGTCCACACGACCGTCATGGCCGGTGACGACCCGGTCATCATGCTGACCGCCCCCATCCCGGCCACGCACAAGGTGCTGCAGCGCTCGGGGCTGTCGATCGGGGACATCGGCGTCTTCGAGGTCAATGAGGCCTTCGCCCCGGTGCCGCTGGCCTGGCAGGTCGACACCGGGGCCGACGCCGGCCGGCTCAACCCGCGCGGCGGGGCGATCGCGCTGGGCCACCCGCTGGGCGCGTCGGGCGCGCGCATCATGACCACGCTCGTCCACAGCATGCTGGCCTCCGGCACCCGCTACGGCCTGCAGACGATGTGCGAGGGCGGCGGGATGGCCAACGCGACGGTCCTGGAGCTGCTCACCGACGTCTGAGAGAGGACCCCGTTCTCCCCACCCCTCGCAGGCTCGGGGCGGTGCCCTGGACGGGGCCGCCCCCTGCCCCCGCCACTCGGCCCTCTCCCGGGGCCCGCCGCGAGCTTGCGAGCGGTGGGGAGGAGAAGGTCCTTCCACCTGCAGGGGGGCCGCCGTCCCCAGGTGACGGCCCCCGGTCCCCAGCTGACCGGGGGCCGTCGGCGTCCTGGGGACGGCGCCGCCGAGGCGGGTGTCTGCCGTGGTCAGGCGCGTGTCGGGGTCCGAGAGGCCCGTCCCGGTCGCCGTCCCCGGGCCGCCGCCATGTCGACTCGTCCACAGTTGTGTGCACAGCTGGGGATGGACTCACAGGGCTGTAGTTACTCGGGTGCCCTTCCCGTCACACCCGCCTCACCTCTGGTGAACCCGCTGGTCAGCTCTCTGCGGTCGAACACCCGTTCTCCACACGTCGTGGACAACCCTGGGGGTTCAGCGCTCTGTCGACCTGTGGACAGGGTCTTTCGGCTGTGCACAGTCACATCTGTGGACAACACTGTGAGTACACGTGTCGCTACACAAAAGCGGCCCTCGTCCCGGGCTGGGACGAGGGCCGCGTCGAGTGGTGGTACCGGCCCCCTGGTCCCCCGCATAAGGGGGTGGGGCGGAGGGGCGGCCCTCCTGCAGGGTCCCGCCGCGGCCCCGTCCCGGGTCCCGCCCTGAGCGTGCGAAGGGCAGGGAGGACGGGGTCCTCACACGGCGGGGGGCAGGAAGGTCCTCGCTCAGCGCCAGCGCATCGACATGACCAGGCCGGCCACCATCAGGCCGAACCCGATGGCGAAGTTCCACGGACCGATGGTGGACATGAACGGGATGCTCTCGCCGGCCACGTAGAACACGACGATCCACAGCAGCCCCAGCAGCATGAGGGTCACCATGAGCGGGGCGTACCAGCGCGGGCTGGGCCCGGCGATCCGCGCGCTGGCCGTCCCGGACTGCAGGGCGCCCCGCGGCGGCGTGTAGACCGACTTCTTGCGCACCTTGGACTTGGGCACCGTGCGAACTCCCTCCGGGGCCGGTCGGTCGCGACCGGCCGTGACCGCTCCAGCCTAAGCTGCAGGGGTGGCCACAGCCCGCACCCTGCGCCCACGGATGACCCGTGGGGGTGCTGCGTGGGCCGCCCTGGTGCCCGTGGTGGCGCTGGCCGCCGGGCTGCTGTTCGCCACCTCGAGCCGGACCGCCCAGGGCACCGACCTGCGCGGTGGAGAGGCCACCGAGCTCTCCGCGCTCATCCCCGCCCGGGAGGCCGTCGTCGCCGAGCAGCAGGAGCAGCTGGCGGCGCTGCAGGCGCAGGTGCAGGCACTCACCGACCAGGCGGCGTCCCGGGACGGCGACGTGGCCGCCGCCCGCGACGCCGGGGACGCCGGGGCGCTCTCGGCCGGCCTGGTGGCCCTCACCGGCCCCGGCGTGGAGATCACCCTGGACGACGCCCCCCGGCGGCCGGACGGCTCGCTGCCCATCGGCGCCGGGCCGGACGACGTCGTCATCCACCAGTCCGACGTGCAGGCCGTCGTCAACGCGGTGTGGGCCTCCGGCGCCGACGCGGTGGCGATCATGGACCAGCGGCTGATCGCCACCAGCGCGGTCCGCTGCGTCGGCAACGTGCTGCTCCTGCAGGGCCGCACGTACTCCCCGCCGTTCGTGGTGACCGCCGTCGGGGACGCCGACGCCATCCGCGCCCAGCTGGCCGCCTCACCGCAGGTGCGGGTGTTCCAGCAGGCGGTCGAGGACTACGGGCTGGGCTTCGCCGTCCAGGAGCGTGCAGAGCTCACGCTGCCCGCCTACGAGGCCCCGCCGGCCATGGAGTACGCCACAGCCGCTGACGGCTGAGGCCGCGTGCAGGGCCCCGCTGCGAGCGGGCGAGTAGTGGGGGGCACGGGGTCCTTTGGTACACAAGGACCGTGAGCCGCCCCGTCCTGGTCGTCGACAACTTCGACAGCTTCGTCTACAACCTGGTCCAGTACCTGGGCCAGCTGGGCGTGCAGTGCGTCGTCCGGCGCAACGACGCCGTCACCGTCGACGAGCTGGCCGACCTCGACGTCGCCGGTGTGCTGCTGTCCCCGGGCCCGGGGACGCCCACCGACGCCGGGGTGACCGTGCCGATGGTGCGGGCCGCCGCGGAGGCCGGCACGCCGGTCCTGGGGGTGTGCCTGGGCCACCAGGCGATCGGTGCGGCGTTCGGCGCCGAGGTGGTGCGCGCCCCCGAGCTGCTGCACGGCAAGACCAGCCAGGTGGTGCACGACGGCGCCGGTGTGCTGGCCGGGCTGCCTTCCCCCTTCACCGCCACCCGCTACCACTCCCTCGCCGTGGACCGCGGCACCGTGCCCGCCGAGCTGGAGGTCACCGGGACCACGCCGTCGGGCATCGTGATGGCGCTGCGGCACCGCGAGCTGCCCATCGAGGGCGTGCAGTTCCACCCGGAGTCGGTGCTGACCGAGGGCGGCCACCGGATGCTGGCCACCTGGCTGGCGGCCTGCGGCCTGGCCCCCGACCCGGCCGCCGTCGAGGCGGCCAGCGCCGCGGCCCACCGGCTCACCACGGTCGCCACGACGGCCTGAGGACGACGGAGACGGCGACGGGCCCCTCACCGCAGCGGTGAGGGGCCCGTCGTACGTGGGTGACTACTCCGTTGCCGGCGCTTCGCCGTCGGTCTCGGGCTCCGTGGCACCAGTGGGCGCCACCCCGACGGTGATGGTGACCGTGCTGCCCGGAGCGGCCTCCGTCCGCGCCGCCGGGTTGGTGGAGAGGACCACGCCGACGTCGCCGGGGTCGCTGGCCTGGGTCTCCCTGACGGTCACCGAGAACCCGGCCTGCTCGAGCTGCTGCTCGGCCGAGGCCTCGGGGTCGCCCACCACGTCCGGGACGGCGACCGTTTCGGGCTCGGTTGGGCCGCTGGAGACCCGCAGGGTGATCTCGTCGTCCGCGGACGCCTGCTCGCCGCCGGAGGGGTCGGTCTCGACGACGGTGCCCTCGGCCTCGTCGGACTCCACCTGCTCGGGGACGACGTTCGTGAAGCCCACCTCCCGC
>DASQNB010000605.1:0-3174 GCA_035645175.1 Geodermatophilus sp. | reverse complement strand
CGAGGACGAGATGGAGGGCCTGCGCGCCTACGACCGGGCGCTGTTCGGCGGCTCACCCGACGAGGTGCGGGACGTCTACGTGCGGTCCTCGCCGATCACCTACGCGGAGGCCGTGGCCGCGCCGGTGCTCGTCGTCGCCGGCGCCAACGACCCGCGGTGCCCGATCCGGCAGATCGACAACTACCTGGCGCGCCTGACCGAGCTGGGCAGGCCGCACGAGGTGTACCGCTTCGACGCCGGCCACGGCTCGCTGGTGATCGAGGAGACCATCCGCCAGGTCGAGGTCGCGCTCGGTTTCGCCCTGAGGCACGTCAAGCCGTGACCCCGGCGGCGATCAACTCCGCGATCTGGACGGTGTTGAGGGCCGCGCCCTTGCGCAGGTTGTCGTTGCTGACGAACAGCGCCAGGCCGTGGTCGCCGTCCTGCCGGATGCGACCGACGTAGCTCGGGTCCTGCCCGGCTGCCTGCAGCGGCGTGGGGACGGCGGACAGCTCCACCCCGGGCGCCGCGGACAGCAGCTCGGTGGCCCGCTCGACGCTCAGCGGCCGGGCGAACTCGACGTTGAGCGACAGCGAGTGCCCGGTGAAGACCGGCACCCGCACGCAGGTGCCCGAGACCCGCAGGTCGGGGATGCCGAGGATCTTGCGGCTCTCGTTACGGAGCTTCTGCTCCTCGTCGGTCTCGAACGAGCCGTCGTCGACCAGCGAGCCGGCCATCGGCAGCACGTTGAACGCGATCGGCCGCACGTACTTGGCCGGCTCGGGGAAGGTGACCGCCGAGCCGTCGTGGGTGAGCTCCGCGGCCTTGTCGACGACCGCCTTGACCTGGGTGTCGAGCTCCTCGACGCCGGCCAGGCCGCTGCCGGAGACCGCCTGGTAGGTGCTCGCGACGACGCGGGTCAGCTGCGCCTCGTCGTGCAGCGGCTTGAGCACCGGCATCGCGGCCATGGTGGTGCAGTTCGGGTTGGCGATGATGCCGGTGCGCACCTCGGCGAGGGCGTGCGGGTTGACCTCGGCGACGACCAGCGGGACGTCGGGGTCGCGGCGCCAGGCCGAGCTGTTGTCGATGACGGTCACGCCGGCCTCGGCGAACCGCGGCGCCTGCACCCGCGAGGTCGAGGCACCGGCCGAGAAGATCGCGATGTCCAGGCCCGTCGGGTCGGCGGTCGTGGCGTCCTCGACGGTGATCTCGCCGTCCGCCCACGGCAGCGTGCTGCCGGCGGAGCGGGTCGAGGCGAAGAAGCGCAACTCGCCGATCGGGAAGCGCCGCGCCGCCAGGATCTCGCGCACCACGGCGCCCACCTGGCCGGTGGCGCCGACGATCCCGACGCGCAGCCCGTCGCGTGCGTTGGTGGTGGTCATCGTCCCGTCCCTCCGTAGACGACCGCCTGCGCCTCGTCGGTGCCGAGGTCGAAGGCGTCGTGCACCGCGCGGACGGCGACGTCCACGTCGGTGTCCCGGCACACCACGGAGACGCGGATCTCCGAGGTGCTGATCAGCTCCAGGTTGACACCGGCGTCGGCCAGCGCGCCGAAGAAGCGCGCCGACACACCCGGGTGGGAGCGCATGCCCGCGCCGACCAGCGACACCTTGCCGATGTGCTGGTCGAAGGTGACGTCGGTGTATCCGACGGTGTGCTTGACCTTCTCCAGCGCGGCGATCGCCGCCGGGCCGTCGCTCTCGGGCAGCGTGAAGGAGATGTCGGCGAGCTTGCTGGCCGCCGTCGACACGTTCTGCACGATCATGTCGATGTTGACCTCCGCCTCGGCCAGCACGCGGAAGAGCTGGGCGGCCTCGCCCGGCCGGTCCGGCACGCCGTAGACGGTGATCTTGCCCTCGGAGCGGTCGTGCGCGACGCCGGTGATGATGGCCTGTTCCACCGTGAGGTCCTCCATCGAGCCGGTCACCGTGGTGCCGGGGAGCTGGGAGTAGGAGCTGCGGACGTGCACCGGGATGCCGTAGCGGCGGGCGTACTCGACGCAACGGAGCATGAGCACCTTCGCCCCCGAGGCGGCGAGCTCGAGCATCTCCTCGTACGTCACCGTGTCCAGCCGTCGGGCGTTGGGCACGATCCGCGGGTCGGCGGTGAAGACGCCGTCGACGTCGGTGTAGATCTCGCAGACGTCGGCCCGCAGCGCCGCGGCGACCGCGACGGCAGTCGTGTCCGAGCCACCGCGGCCCAGCGTGGTGACGTCCTTGGTGTCCTGGCTGACGCCCTGGAAGCCGGCGACGATCACGATCGAGCCGTCGTCGAGGGCGTCGCGCAGCCGGCCGGGCGTGACGTCGATGATCCGGGCCCTGCCGTGGCTGGAGGTGGTGATCACCCCGGCCTGCGAGCCGGTGAACGAGCGCGCCTCGTAGCCGTGGGTGTTGATCGCGATGGCCAGCAGGGCCATGGAGATGCGCTCGCCGGCGGTGAGCAGCATGTCCAGCTCGCGACCCGCCGGGGTGTCGGTGATCTGCGCGGCCTGGTCGAGCAGCTCGTCGGTCGTGTCGCCCATGGCGGAGACCACGACGACCACGTCGTCGCCCGCCTCCTTGGCCGCCACGATCCGCTCGGCGACGCGCTTGATGTGCGCGGCGGAGGCGACGGACGAGCCGCCGTACTTCTGGACGACGAGGGCCACGGGTCCACAGGCTACCGACGTCCGGGCGGCGACCGTGCTTGCGTCCCTGCAGGCAGGGCGTTGTGATCACGGGGTGGACGACGTGGCGCGCTGGCTGCTGACGGCCGAGGAGCGCGACAACCCGGCGTCCGCCCTGCCCGCGTACACCGAGGGCAACCTCGTCGAGCCGCTCGTGCACGGCGTCGCCTACTTCGACCGGCTGGTCGAGCACGTCGAGGCGCTGGACGCCGGCGACCACCTGTTCTTCACCGACTGGCGGGGTGACCCGGACGAGCAGCTGCGCCCCGGCGGCCCCACCGTCGCCCAGCTGTTCACCGACGCGGTGCGCCGCGGCGTCTGCGTGCGCGGACTGGTGTGGCGCTCGCACGTGGACTGGCTGTCGTTCAGCGGGGAGGAGAACCGGGCGTTGGACGACGAGGTCGAGCACGGCGGCGGCGAGGTGATCCTCGACCAGCGGGTGCGCCGCGGGGGCAGCCACCACCAGAAGCTCGTCGTCCTGCGGCACGACCAGGACCCGACCCAGGACGTCGCCTTCGTCGGCGGGATCG
>DASQNB010000604.1:0-9298 GCA_035645175.1 Geodermatophilus sp. | reverse complement strand
GATCGCCCCGGCCGCGGCCAGGACCAGGGCCATCCGCCAGGACTCGCCGCCCAGGAAGCGCAGCCAGGCGAACAGCAACAGGAACGCCGGGACGACGAAGCCGATCGTCTGGAACAGGACGATGAAGAGGGCCAGGCCGGCCAGGCCCGCGACGATGCGCGCCGTCCCTGCCGTCCAGGGCTCGTAGTCCTCCGCCGGGTCGAGGAACAACAGCGCGACGGACGTGGCGGTCAGGAGCGCGGCCACGATGGCCGGCCACAGACCCGGGCCGGGCGCGGTGAGCTCACCGAGCCCCATGTCCCTGCCCATGAGCAGGGCCCCCACCCCCAGCGCCAGGAGCAGCAGCGGGGCGAGCCGGCGCAGCTGGGACCGGGCGCCGGGACGGGCCGGTCTCTCGGATGCCGGTGCTGAGGAAGGCGCGGACATGGGCTCCTCATCGGGTCTCGGCCGGGTGTGACGCCCGACACTAGGAGCGGAGATTGTTCGTGGTCCAATAACGAATTGCCGGGTCGTCCATAAGAGCCGTGCATCAGTGGGGAGGCTCCGTGGAGCTGCGGCACCTCCGGGCCTTCACCGCCGTCGCCGAGGAACTGCACTTCGGCCGGGCGGCCCACCGGCTGCACGTCGCGCAGCCGGCACTCAGCCAGCAGGTCAAGCAGCTCGAGCAGGACGTCGGCGCCGTCCTGCTCGAGCGGACGACCCGGCAGGTGCGGCTGACCAGCGCCGGTGCGGTGTTCCTCGAGCACGCCCACCGCGTGCTCCGCGAGGCCGAGCGGGCCCGGGAGTCGGTGCTGGTCACCGAGCGGGGCGAGCGCGGCGAGCTGCGCGTCGGTGTGACCGGCGTGATCACCTGGCGGCTGCTCCCCCGCATGGCGCGCGCCTACCGCCGGCGCTACCCGCACGTCCGGCTGGAGCTGCGGCCGTCGGTGTTCAGCGCCGCCCAGGTGAGCGCGCTGATCGACGGGCAGATCGATGTCGGGTTCCTGCGCGCGCCGGTGCCCGCGGGGCCGCTGGCCAGCCGGGTCATCCTCAACGAGTCCCTGATGGCCGTGCTGCCCCAGGACCACCCGCTCGCCGGGGAGCCGGAGGTCCACCTGGTCGACCTCGCGGACGACGCCTTCGTCAGCTACGTCTCGATGCAGGGCTCGGCGCTGCGGGACGCCGCGGTGCACGCCTGCTTCTCCGCCGGCTTCACGCCGCGCGTGGTCCAGGAGGCACCGGACACCCACACCGTCGTCGCACTGGTCGGCGCCGCGGTGGGCGTGGCCCTGATGCCCGCCTCGGCGGAGACGCTGCAGATCGAGGGCGTCGTCTTCACGCCGATCGCCGGCGGGGTCGACGTCCGGGTGCCGATCGCCCTCGCCTGGCGGGAGGGCGACACCTCGCCGGTGCTCGCGGGCTTCCTCGCCACGGCCGAGGAGGTCCTGCCCAGCCCCGCGCCGGGGTCGGGCGGGCGCTGAACGACACCGGGACGCCGTCCACCTACTCCTGCAGCGCGGGCCGTAGACCTCGCTACTCCTGCAGCAGCGGGCCGTAGACCTCGACGATCTCGTCGATGCGGGCCTGGAAGTCGTCCCGGCCGATGAACTCCTCCGGCACGTACTGGTCCCCCAGGGCCTCGACCACCTCCGGCTGCTCGAGGCACGCGGCGACGCCGTCCTCGAGGGTCTGCAGCACCTCGTCGGGAGTGCCGGCCGGAGCGGCGAGCCCGAAGACCGACACGCTGTTGGTGAGCTCGGGGTAGCCGAGCTCGGCGAGCGTCGGGACGTCGGGCAGGTAGTCGACCCGCTCCTCCGGGCTGATCGCCAGCGGCACGAAGCTGCCGGCCTCGATGTTCTCGAGCACGTCCTGCGAGGCGTTGATGAAGACCGCGTCGACGTTCCCGCCGAGCAGCGCGGTGGTCATCTCGGCGTTGCCGGTGAACGGGACGAGGGACAGCTCGACGCCGTACTCCTCGGCCAGCCGCCGCAGCTCCATCGCCTGGGACGTCGTCGCGCCGGGTACCCCGACGGTCACCCGCCCCGGGTTCTGCTCGGCCTCGGCGAACAGCGCTCCGGCGTCGGCGAACCGCGACCCCTCCCCCACGGCCAGCACGGAGGGGATCTCGGTGACCGCGGCGATCGGCACGTAGTCGTCGTTGGTGTAGCCGACGTCCTCCTGCAGCGGGTTGGTCGCCGAGGCCGGCACGGCGATCAACGACAGGCTGTAGCCGTCGGTGCCGCCCTGGATCATCGCCTGCATCCCGAGCGACCCGGAGGCGCCCTCCCGGTTCTCGACCACGACGTTCCGGCCGAAGTCCTCCGCCAGGCAGTCGCCCACCGTGCGCGCGGCCAGGTCGGTGGGGCCGCCGGGCGCGTAGGGCACGTAGAGGGTGATGTCGTCGGCCGGGTAGTCCTGGGCTGCCGCTCCTCCCTCCCCGCCGTCCTCGGCCACGCAGGCGGTGAGCAGGACGACGGAAGCCGCCACGAGAACGGGCAGGGAAGAACGGGGGTGTCGCATGCATGCCTCCACGGGTGCGCTCGTGCGCGGACGCCGGCGGCAGGTGCCGTCGCCCCGCAGCCTGCTGTGCCGGTCACCCGGATGTCATCCGGAGCGGCGAACCGTCACGAAGCCGTGACCGACACCGAGACCGGCACCACGCTCGGCCTGCCGTGTGGGCGGGGGGTGCGGCGGGGAGTATCGGGGCGTGACACGCACTCCCAGCACCGACGAGTGGGGCATCGACGCCACCTGGCTCGACGCCCTCGACGAGGAACACCAGGTCGGCGAGGCCACCATCGAGCGGCTGCGCGAGGTGATCGGCACCCCGCCGGCCGACCTGGAGGACCGCGCCCCGATCGTCGCCCGCCCCGGCGACGCGCTGGAGGTCGACGAGGCGGAGGTGACCCTCGAGGACGGCTCGTCCCGCTCCGTGGACGGCGAGCTGCCCGAGGACTTCCCGCTCGGCTACCACTGGCTGCAGGCCCCGGGCGGGCCGCGCCGCCGGCTGATCGTCTCCCCCGGCCGGTGCTGGGTGCCCGAGCAGCGCGCGTGGGGCTGGGCGGTGCAGCTGTACGCCACCCGCAGCCGCGGCAGCTGGGGCATCGGCGACCTCGCCGACCTGCGCGCCGTCCGCGAGATGGCCGCCGGCCAGGGCGCCGGCTTCGTGCTGATCAACCCGCTGCACGCCGTCGCCCCGACCCCGCAGCAGGAGGCCAGCCCCTACCTGCCGGCCACCCGCCGCTTCCGCAACCCGGTCTACCTGCGGGTCGAGGAGGTGTCCGGCGCCGACGCCGTCGACCTGGAACCCGACGCCGGCCGCGCCCTGAACGACGGCGAGCTCATCGACCGCGACGCGATCTGGGCCCGCAAGCGCGAGGTGCTGCGCCGGGTCTTCGACGCCACCGGCCGCGACGACCCCGCCTTCCCCGAGTGGTGGTGGCACCAGGGCCAGAAGCTGCAGGACTGGGCCACCTGGTGCGCGCTGGCCGACGTCCACGGCCCCGACTGGCACACCTGGCCCGAGGAGCTGCGCGACCCGCGCAGCGACGCCGTGGGCTCCCTCGTGGCCGAGCACGAGCGCGACGTGGCCTTCCACGCCTGGCTGCAGTGGTGCCTGTCCCTGCAGCTGGAGCGGGCCACCGAGGGCATGACCGTCATCCAGGACCTGCCGATCGGCGTCGCCGGTGGCGGCGCGGACGCCTGGACCTGGCAGGACGTGCTGGCGCAGGGCGCGAGCGTCGGCGCCCCGCCGGACGCGTTCAACTCCCAGGGCCAGGACTGGGGCTCCCCGCCGCTGGTCCCGTGGCAGCTGCGGGCCGCGGACTACGAGCCGTTCGTCGAGTCCATCCGGGCCACGATGGCCGGCGCGGGCGGCCTGCGTATCGACCACGTCATGGGCCTGTTCCGGCTGTGGTGGGTGCCGTCGGGCGGCAGCGCCGCGGACGGCGCCTACGTGCGCTACCCCGCCGAGGACCTGCTCGACATCGTCGCGCTGGAGAGCTCCCGCGCGCAGGCCGTCGTCGTCGGCGAGGACCTGGGCACCGTCGAGGACGGCGTCCGCGAGGCCATGGCCGAGCACGGCATCCTCAGCTACCGACTGCTGTGGTTCGAGGAGGACCAGCCCGCGAAGTGGCCCGAGACCGCGATGGCCGCGATCAGCACCCACGACCTGCCGACCGTGGCCGGGCTGTGGACCGGCGCCGACGTCGAGGAGCAGCGCGAGCACGGCACCGGGACCGACGAGGAGCTCGAGCGCGGCCGGACGTCGCTGCTGGAGAAGCTGCCCGGCCTGCGGAGGAGCGCGAAGCCCGAGACGGCGGTCAGGCGGGCGCACGAGCTGCTCGCCCAGGCGCCGTCCCTGCTGCTGTCGGCCACCCTGGACGACGCCGTCGGCGAACGGCGCCGGCCGAACATGCCGGGCACCACCGACCGGGCCAACTGGTCGCTGCCGCTACCGGTCCCGGTGGAGGACCTGCCGGCGCACCCGCTGCTGAAGACGGTCGCGCAGACCCTCGCCGACGGGGTCGGCCGCTCCTGAGACACGACCGGCGCGGACCCCGGTACGGGGTCCGCGCCGGCCGGGCGACGTGAGGGAACAGCCCTCCTGCAGCAGAAGGACGGTCCTTCTTCAGGCCTCGGGCCCCTCCTGCTCCCCCGCGCCGTCTCCCCGGCCCTCCTCGAGGCAGTCCTCGCCCGGGCCGCCGACCAGGGTGTCGCCGCCGTTGCCGCCGTCGAGGGCGTCGGCCCCCGCACCACCGAGCAGGACGTCGGCCCCGTTGCCGCCGGCGAGCGTGTCCTCGCCGCCGCCGCCGCACAGGACGTCGTCGGCGCCGCCGCCGCGCAGCACGTCGTCCCCATCGAGGCCCATGACCACGTCGCGGCCGTCGGTGCCGTCCAGGACGTCGTCCCCCGCGGTGCCGCGCAGGGTCGGCACCAGGCCCTGGCACCGCTCGTCCAGGTCGACGCCGACCAGGATCGGGTCGTGGTCGCTGGACCGGTACGGGTCGTCGTCGTAGAGCGCCGGGTCGCCGTCGTACTGGTAGGCCGACGACTCCACCGAGTTGACGTTCCAGTGCACGGCGTCGGTCACCTCGGCCGTGAGCTCGGCGGTGGCCATCGCGTGGTCCAGCGAGCCGGACAGCCCGTCGAACACGTAGCTGTAGCCGCCCTCGTCGAACACGGTGCCCAGGTCGGTCAGGCCGGCGTCCTCCAGCGCGACGACCGGGTCCTCCCTGCTGTAGGCGTTGAGGTCGCCCATCGCCACCACGTCGGCGTCGCCGGTGTCGGCCCGCAGCCGGTCGACGAAGGCCGCCAGCGACCCGGCCTGCCGGACGCGGTCCCCGTTCCACGCGCCCTGCCCGTCGCCGGAGTCCACGTTGTCGCCGGTGGGCTCGCCGGGGCTCTTGGACTTGAAGTGGTTGGCCACCACGGTGAAGGTGTCGCCGTCCGCGGAGAACGTCTGCGCGATCGGCTCGCGGGCGTTGTCCCACACCTGCTCGTCGACCACGCCGCGCGGCTCACCGACCGGCGCGACCACGTCGGTGCGGTAGACGATCCCGTTGCGGATCACGTCGCGGTCGACCTCGTACAGCTCGGCCGGCAGCGGGACGTAGGCCCACAGCCCGGGCCCGGCGACGGCGTTGAGCCGCGCGACGAGGTCGGCCAGCGCGGCGTCGGCGTTGCCCGAGCTGTAGCCGGTGGAGTCGGTGTCCTCGATCTCCATGAGGGTCACGACGTCGGCGTCCAGCGCGGTGAGCGCGGCGACGATCTTGGCGGCCTGCTGCTCGAACTCCGCCTCGTTCGGCGCACCCCGCCCCACGCCGCCGAGGGTGAGGAAGTAGTTGAGGACGTTGAACGCGGCGAGCCGGACGTCGCCGCCCACCTCGCCCGGTGCGGCGGGCCGGGTGTCCTGCGGTGCGAGGACGCCGTCGGCCGTGCCGTCGGCCGGCTGCAGCCGCCACGCACCGAAGCCGTAGCCGAGGACCAGCGGCTCCCGGAGGTCCACGACGTCGCCGACGCGCACCGGCGAGTCCGGGCCCAGGTAGGGGCGGTCGGTGAGCGAGGTCCCGGTGTCCCGGCCGTCGTCGAGCAGGACCTCGCGGCCTGCGTTGTCGGCAACGACCGCGGCCGCCTCCGGGGTCCCTGGCCGGGCGACCTCGGTGGGCTGCACGAGGACGCCGCCCTGCGAGAGGGTGAGCTCGCCGTACCGGGTGAGCGCGAAGACCTCGCTGACGGTCAGCTCGTCGGCCGCCTCGACCAGCATCCCCTCGAGCCGCTCGCGGACGTCGTCCCCGGCGGGCAGCTCGAGGGACGCGGCGGCGGGGTCGGGCAGGAGGTCGTCGGCACAGACGGAGACGTCGGTGTGCGAGGTGACCTGCGTCTGGCCGAAGACCTCGCTCGGCGTCCCGGTGACCGCCACCTCCTCGCCCGGCGCGACCGGCACGGTGCTGGACACGAAGACGCCGTCGGAGGTCGCGGCGTCGCCGTCACCGGCGTCCTGCAGGTGGAAGCCGTCGAGGCCGCCCTCCCCCTGCAGGTCGGCGACGACGGTGCCGCGGACGGTCACCTGCTGCCCGGCCAGCGGCGTCTCCGCGCCGCTGCCCTGGACCGCGCCGACCGCGGTGAGCTCACCCGGCGGCACGGCGCAGGGGTCGGTGGCCGCCGGCGGCGGGGTGGTCCCGCCGCTCCCGGCGTTCACGGCACCCCTCGTGGCCGGCCCCGGACCGGCCCACACGAGGGCGTCCGACGCCGCGTCGTACGTCCGGGACAGCGACTGCCCGTCGGGCTCGGTGCCGGCCTCGCGCACGCCGGTGTCGGTGCTGGTCGTGCCGGCGGCCGGCCCGTCCGTCGCCGCGACGGAGCCCTCGTAGGAGAGGAACTCCAGGACCGCGCCGTCCCGCACCAGGGCGACACCGTCCGGGCCGTTCTGGACGCCGTTGACCGGGTACTCCACGACCGCGACCGCGGGAGCACCCGCCGGTGCGGTCACCGCGGGCAGCGGGTCGGTGTCGTACACCGCGCCGTTGCCGCCGTTGTAGAGGACGACCGAGAGCCCGGCCGAGCTGGAGCCGGCGGGGACCTGGACCTCGACGAACTCGCCGGCGTCGGTCCCGGCGTCGTCGTAGTGGACCTCGGCGACGAACGGCGTGGTGGGCGGGGCGGCCGACGCGACGGCCGGCAGACCGACGACGGTCAGGGAGACGGCGGCGAGGCCGGTCGAGACGCGGCGGAGCAGCACGGGGACCTCCGGAGGTCGGGTGCCACTGACGTTAGTCGCCGTGGGTGACCGGCGCATCCACGGCGAGTGACCAGCAGGTGTCGACGGTCCCGCCTACCCGGAGCCGGGGAAGATCACTCCGGTCGAACAGGCGTTCGACCTCGTGCAACACTCTGCCGGTGGCTGGCGGCATGCACCCCGGGCGGTCCGGTCGCTCCCTCGGCGAGCGCGCCGCGCGCTCGGGTGTGGGCCGGCCGGAGCCGTCGGCGCCGCCGTCCCCGCCCGCCGACTCCGGGGTCCGCCACGTCGGCGGCCGCGGCCGGCACTGCTGGGTGCACGACCCGCCCGGCGCGCCCGGCGTGTGGCCCGGACTGCTCGTGGAGTGGCGGCAGGCCGACGGCGGCTGGCACGGCCGGGTCACCTACGCCGTCGCCGGGTCGCAGGGCACGGTCCTGGTCGAGGCGTGGGTCCCCGCCGCTCTCCTGGAGCAACGGTGATCACCGGTTACCGCCGCCGCCGGGTGGCTATGGCCTCTCCCGACGCACCACCCCCGACGAAGTGGAGAGACCCGTGAGCGAGCCCGACCGTCCCACCCTGGACGACGTCATGACCCCCACCGAGTCGGCCCCGCGCGACCGCCAGGAGCACGGCAAGGCCGACCCGCGGCCCAACGACGAGGCCCTCGAGCACCGCACCGAGCAGGAACGGCAGCTGGTGGACGCCGACGACGCCGACCCCGCGGGCGCCGACGTGCACTCCGCCACGGACTGAGCCGTGACACGGCGGTCCTCCGGGCCGCACCGCGGTCACGTGCCGTGCCCCGGAGACGCTGAGCCCCAGACCCCCGTCCCCGCTCGAGGGAGCCTCCGGCCCCCCGCTCGCAGGGACCGACACCGGGGCCAGGTGCCCTCCGCAGGACCGCGGTGTCATCCCGGATGAGCCGCCTCGGGCCGGGGGACGTCGCCTGCTGGGTGCTCAAGTCGACCCGCCCGCCGGAGCAGATCGACCCCGGCTGGCGGGTGGGCGCCGCCCGTGAGCTGACCCGCTGCGTCCGGCGCTCCTACCGGCTGGAGCTCGTGCGCCCCGGCCGGCCGTGCCTGCTGTGGGTCAGCGGCCGCACCGCCCCCGGCGTGCACGCGCTCGGCGAGGTGACCGGCGAGGCCGAGGAGCGCGACGGCGGCCCGGTCATCGCCGTCCGGCTGACCCGGCTGGCCTCCCCCGTGCCCCGCACCGACCTGCTGGCCGACCCTGCCGCACACGACGCCGAGGTGCTCCGGATGCCCGCCGGCAGCAACCCCTCCTGGCTGTCCGGGGACCAGTACGCCGCCGTCCTCGCGCACCTGCCCGAGGGCGCGCTGGGACCATGGCGGGCGTGACTCCCACCCGCTACCGCTGGGGCGCGATCGCCTGGCTGCTGACCCTGCAGTTCTTCGTCGTCGAGACGATCGCCCAGCTGCAGAGCGGCGGCTCGCACAGCCGCGCCGACGACGTCATCAGCGAGCTCGGGGCGTCCGGCGCCGCGGCACCACTGCTGATGAACGCCTCCTTCGTCGTCCAGGGGCTGCTCATCGGCGCGGGTGCGGTGCTGCTGCGCCCGGCACTGGCCGGTCTCGGGGGCCGGCTGGTGCCCGCGTTCCTCACCGCGGCCGCCGTCGGTGTCGTGCTCGTCGGGCTCTTCCCGCTCGACGGCCAGGAGGACCTGCACCAGGCCGGGGCCGGGCTGCACTTCGTCGGCGGCGGGCTCGGGCTGCTGGCCATGGCCTACGCCGTCCGGCCGCGCTCGGAGGCCCTGGGCACGGTGCTGGCGGTGCTGGGGTTGGTGAGCACCGCGATGACGATCTTCTTCGCCCTCGGCGTCACCTCCTTCCTCGGCGAGGGCGGCACCGAGCGGGGGGCTGCCTACCCCATCCCCGTCGGGCTGGCGGTGGCCGGCGCCGGCCTCTGGTGGCTCAGCCGCCGTCCGGAAGCCGAGCCCCGACCATTCCGGCGCGAGCTGCGCGCCCAGGAGCGCGCCGAGCGGGCCGAGCGCGACCGCGAGCGGGACGCCGCCCTGGAGGCCGCCACCACCCGGCCCGGGCCCGCCCGGCCGCCGGCCGACAC
>DASQNB010000603.1:0-2349 GCA_035645175.1 Geodermatophilus sp. | reverse complement strand
AGCGACGGTCTACCCAGGGTGTCGTCTTCGTGCACGCGTGCCCGAAGGCGCTCTGCCAGCACGTCGAGTGGGCGCTCGAGCGCGTCATCGGCGCGCCGGTCTCCCTGTCGTGGGCCGACCAGCCCGCGGCACACGGTTCCTTCCGTGCCGAGGTGGCCTGGACCGGTGCCCCCGGGACGGGCGCCAAGCTCGTCGCCGCGCTGCGCGCGTGGCCGATGCTGCGCTTCGAGGTCACCGAAGAGGCCAGCTACGGCAACGACGGTGAGCGCATGTCCTACGTGCCCGGCCACGGTGTCTTCCGCGCGCCCACGAGCGCCAACGGCGACCTCGTCGTCAGCGAGCAGCAGCTGCGTCACCTGGCGGCCAACGCCACGTCGATCGAGGCGTTCCGGCACGGGGTCGACGAGTTGCTCGGCGCCGCCTGGGACGCCGATCTCGAGGTCTACCGGCACGCCGGCGACGGCAGTCCGGTCACCTGGCTGCACCAGGTCGTCTGAGGCTCCGGTGCAGGGTCCCGCCACGAGCTGGCGAGTGGCGGGGGGCACCGGGGTCCTTCATCACGATCCGACCACGACCGGAGGGCGGCTGCGCCCCTCTCGTCGTAGGCTCAGACCGGTCGTCCGGACGTCGTCGGGGAAGCGGCGTCCGGACGACCAGACACCTCGAACGGCCGGGCCCGGCACCCCCTCCGCGGGGGTGCCGGGCCCGGCCGTCCGTGGTCCGTCCTACAGCGGGATGTTGCCGTGCGCCCCGCGCCCGGCCGGCGCCGCCGCGAGGGCCGCCACCAGCCGCCGCCTGGTCTGCGACGGGTCGACCACCTCGTCGACGACCCCGATCTCCAGGGCACGGTTCACCCCGCCGGCGATCCGCTCGTGCTCGGCGGCGAGCTCCGCGTGCAGTGCCTCGCGCTCGCCGGGCGGGACGGCGGCCAGCTTCTTGCGGTGCAGGATGCCGACGGCGGCCTTGGCGCCCATGACCGCGACCTCGGCCCCCGGCCAGGCGAAGACCGTCGTCGCGCCGAGCGAGCGGGCGTTCATCGCGATGTAGGCCCCGCCGTAGGACTTGCGGGTCACCAGCGTCACCCGCGGCACCACCGCCTCGGCGAAGGCGTGCAGCAGCTTCGCGCCGCGGCGCACCACGCCGTCCCACTCCTGGCCGACGCCGGGCAGGTAGCCGGGCACGTCGACGAGCACCACCAGCGGGACGCCGAAGGCGTCGCACATCCGCACGAAGCGGGCCGCCTTCTCCGCCGACGCCGAGTCCAGGCAGCCGCCCAGCCGCAGCGGGTTGTTGGCGACCACGCCGACGGTCCGCCCGGCCAGCCGGCCCAGGGTGGTGACGACGTTCGGCGCCCAGCGCGGGTGCAGTTCCAGCGACGGACCGTCGAGGAGGGCGGCCACCAGCGGCTTGACGTCGTAGGCGCGGTTGGTCCGCTCGGGCAGCAGCGCGCGCAGGTCGACGTCCGGCTCGCTCCCGGCGGGGGCGAAGGCGCCCTGCGCGGCCAGCAGGTCGACGGCCTGCCGCGCGGCTTCCAGCGCCGCCTGCTCGGACTCGGCGACCACGTGGACGACGCCGCTGCGCCGGCCGTGGGTGTCCGGACCGCCCAGGCTCTCCATGTCGACGTCCTCGCCGGTGACCGAGCGGACGACGTCCGGACCGGTGACGAACACCCGGCCGGCCGGTCCCATGATCACCAGGTCGGTGAGCGCCGGGCCGTAGGCGGCGCCGCCGGCCGCCGGGCCGAGGACGACGGAGATCTGCGGGACCCGCCCCGAGGCGCGGACCATCGCCTCGAAGACCTCGCCCACCGCGTGCAGCGCGGTGACGCCCTCGGCGAGCCGGGCGCCGCCGGAGTGCCAGATGCCCACGACCGGCACCCGCTCGCGCAGCGCGGTGTCGATGGCGTCGACGATGTGCCGGCAGCCGTCGACGCCCATGGCGCCGCCCATGACGGTGGCGTCGGTGCAGAAGGCGACCGCCCGCGTGCCCGCGACCGTGCCGCGGGCCGCCAGGACGCCCGAGCTGTCCCGCGGCACCAGCAGCGACACGGAGCCGGCGTCGAAGAACCGCAGCAGGCGGTCCTCGGGGTCGCGGGGGTCCGCGGCGACCGGGGTGGGAGCGGCGTGGACGGTCGTCACGGGATCTCCAGCAGTGCTCAGGCGGTGGTGAACACCAGCGCGATGTTGTGGCCGCCGAAGCCGAAGGAGTCGTTGACCGCGGCGGTCAGCTGGGCGCGCCGCGGCTCGCGGCGCACGATGTCGAGGGCCTGGACGGCCGCGTCGTCGTCCGGGTCGTCGAGGTTGGCGGTGGCCGGCACGAGCTGCTCGCGCAGCGCGAGGATCGTGAACA
>DASQNB010000602.1:0-7429 GCA_035645175.1 Geodermatophilus sp. | reverse complement strand
GGCGGCCAGCCGCGCGGCGTGCGCGGGCGTGCGGCTGCTGACGGTGACCGTTGCGCCGCGGCGGGCCAGCGTGGTGGCGGCGAGGGCGCCCATGGAGCCCGCGCCCACGACGAGCACCGGCCGGCCCTCCAGCGAGCCGATCCGCTCCTCGGCGCGGTCGAGGGAGACCGACACCAGCGAGGCGCCGGCCGTGTCGATCCCCGTCTCGGAGTGGACCCGCTTGCCCACCCGCAGCGCCCGCTGCGCGACCGGGTGCATCGCCCGGCCCACGGTGCCCTGCTCGCGGGCCAGCGCGTAGGCGTTGCGCAGCTGGCCGAGGACCTGGGTCTCGCCGACCACCATGGAGTCCAGGCCCGCGGCGACGGTGAACAGGTGCGCGACGGCCTGGTCCTCGTAGTGGATGGTGACGTACGGGGACAGCTCCTCCACCGTGGCGCCGGCCTGGCGGGCCAGCACCCGGCTGACCTCGGTGACGCCGCCGTGGAACCGGTCCACCTCGGCGAAGACCTCGACCCGGTTGCAGGTCGCCAGCACGATCGCCTCGCTGACGTGGTCGCTGCCGACCAGCTCGTGCAGCGCCTTGACGGTCTCGTCGGCGCCCATCGCGAACTGCTCGAGCAGCGCGACCGGGGCGGTCTGGTGGCTCACGCCCACCGCCAGCAGACTCATGCGGTCACCTCCACCGTCGTGCCGCGCTGCTGACCCAGGAACGCGAGCACCTGCAGTTCGACGGAGAGGTCGACCTGGCGGACGTCGACCCCATCGGGCGCGCTGAGCGCCACCGGCGCGAAGTTCAGGATGCTCCTCACCCCGGCCGCGGTCAGCCGGTCGCAGACCGACTGGGCGACGTCGGCCGGTGTCGCGACGACCCCGATCGTGGCGCCCGTTGCGGCCACCACCTCGGCCAGCTCGGTCATCGGGCGCACCGGCTGGCCGCCGATCCGCTGGCCGACGCGCGCCGGGGCGGCGTCGAAGAGCCCGACGAAGCGGAACCCGCGGCTGCCGAAGCCGGCGTAGTCGGCCAGGGCGGTGCCCAGGTTGCCGATCCCCACCAGCACGCAGGGGCGGGACCGCTCGACGCCGAGGACGCGGGCGATGCGGTCGCGCAGGGTGGCCACCTCGTAGCCCACCCCGCGGATGCCGCAGGGGCCGAGGTGCGAGAGGTCCTTGCGCAGGCCGGCCGGGTTGACGCCGGCCGCCGACGCGAGCTCGCCGGAGGAGACGTTGCTGCGCCCGCCGTCGGCCAGACCGGCCAGCACCCGCAGGTACACGGCCAGGCGGGCGACGGTGGCCTCCGGGATCCGGGGCCGGGGTGAGGACACGCGGTACTCCTCGCTGGCGCTCGTCGACCCCGCGTCCTGAGGAGCTGCACCCTCGCACGACCTCGCTGGCTCGGTCATGTGCCCGCTCCACAACGGTCGCGCCCGGAGGTCCGGCGGGTGCCGGATGCGGTCGAGCGACATCGGGGACCCGGACGGTCGGCCGCCCGGCAACGCCACGGTAACCGCTTGTGAACGCAGGAACAAAGTCGCCGGGGGGCCTCGAGGCCACTCCCCAGCGCAGACGGGCCCCGCTGTGGTGGAGACCATAGCAAGGACCCTCGTGCCCCCCACCATGGAAGGACCCCGTCCTCCTCATCCCTCGCAAGCTCGGGACGAGCCTCTGGACCGGGCCAGCGGCGGGACCCTGCACGAGGGCCGTCAGTGGATCCCGAGGTCCCGCCGCAGCCGGGGCACGTCGACGGTGAAGTAGGAGTGCTCCCGGCCGTCGAGCAGCACCACCGGCACCCGGTCGCCGTACTCGGCCTGCAGCTCGGGGTCGGCGTCCACGTCGAGGGCCGTCACCGCCAGGCCGGCCTCGGCAGCCAGCCGGTCCAGCGTCTCGGCGGCCACCGCGCACAGGTGGCAGTCCGCCCGGGTCAGCAGCTGCAGCCGCGGCGCGTCACCGGTCACCGTCGCCCCCGGACGCGGCCTCCTCGGCGCGGGCCAGGCCCAGCTCGCGCAACCGGGCGCGGCTGACCTTGCCGGTCAGCGAGTGCGGCAGCGCGGCGAGCACCTGCACCGACGTCGGCACCTTGTAGCGGGCCAGGGACGCCGCGGCGTGCTCCCGCAGCTCCTCGAAGCCCAGCTGCGCACCGGGGCGCAGCGCGACCACGGCCCGGACGGCGGCCCCGGTCCGCGGGTCGGGCACGCCGATGACCGCGCTCTCGGCGACCGCGGGATGGGTGTCCAGCACCCGCTCCACCTCCGCGGGGTAGACGTTGAAGCCGCTGACCAGGACGAGGTCGCTGCGCCGGTCGACCAGGTGCAGGTCGCCGTCCTCGTCGGCGTAGGCCAGGTCGCCGGTGGCCAGCCAGCCCTCGGCGTCCGGCCCGTCCGCGCCGTCGGGCCAGTACCCGGAGAAGAGGTTGGCGCCGCGCACCCAGATCTCGCCGGGGCCGTCCTCGGCGAGGTCACCGGGCGCCGGCACGCCGTCGTCCACCGGCTCGTGCAGTGCGGTGTCGCGCAGCTGCAGCTCCACCCCGGGGACCGGGCCGCCGATGCAGTTCGGCTTGGCCCGCCCGGTCGCCAGCGTGCTGGCCACCACCGGGCAGGCCTCGGTGAGCCCGTAGCCCTCCCAGACGGTGACGGCGGCCCGCTCGCGCATCGCCGTCCAGACGTCCACGGACAGCGGCGCGGCACCGGAGGAGGCGATCCGCACGGCGGCGAAGGCCCGGCGCAGGTCGGCGTCGGACCCGGCGGCATCGGCCAGGGCCAACCACGCCTGGTACATCGGCGGCGCGCCCGGGACGGCGGTGACCCCCTCGCGGGCCATGACCGCGAGCGAGGCGACCGGGTCGAAGGACTCCAGGAGCACCGCGCAGGCGCCGGTGGCCGCGACCAGACCGAAGCCGGCGTTGAGGCCGTAGACGTGGAACAGCGGCAGCACCAGCAGCACGCGGTCGTCGGGCCGGACCGGCGGGGGCTCCATCCGCAGGCACTGCTCCTGGTTGGCCCGCAGCGCCGCCGCGGACAGCATCGCGCCGCGCGGCCGGCCGGTCGTGCCGCTGGTGTAGGTGAGGAAGGACAGCGCCGCGCCGTCCTCGGGGACTGCCGGCGGCTCGGCGTCGTCCGTGGGCGGCCCGACGGCCACCGGCACCCCGGCCACCTCCGGGCGGTCCCCGGCCGCGACGAGCAGCGCCGCGGCGGAGTCGGTGAGCACGTACTCGAGCTCGGGGTCGGTGTAGGCGGTGTTCACCGGGACGACGACCAGCCCCGCACGCAGCGCGCCCAGGGTCGCCCGGAGCCAGTCGACGCCGTTGGGCAGCTGCACCGCCACCCGGTCACCCGGCCCGAGACCGCGGGCGGCGTACCCGGCGGCCACGCGGTCGACCCGGGCGTCCAGCTCACCCCAGGTCAGCCGCTGCTCGCCGGCCACCACGGCCGGCGCATCCGCGTGCTCCCGGGCTGCCGCGCGCACCAGCGCGGACAGCGAGACTCCGACGTCGGTCATGCACATCTCCTCCGGATGGAGCGCTCATGGCCACCCGCGGGGAGGGCCTGACACCGGACCGTGGCCGGGTGGCGTGAACGGGTTGCAGCGATGCTGTCACCACGTGCTCGGACCCGCAGCACCGCGCCCCCCTACCGGGGCAGCCCGGGCCGGGGCCGGCGGGGCACCGGCTGCGCGGACCCGGGGCCGCCGCGCACGGGCCCGCCACTAGGGTTCCACTCGGTGATCCACCGGCCCCGTGCGGGGCGGTGGAGGAGCGACAGTGGAGGTCGTCGTGCCGGGACTGCCCTTCCGCGGCCGCCGTGCGCGATCGGCGGGTGCGCCGGACGAGGAGACGCGGGCGCACGTCGCCGGTGCCGCCTCCGCCGCGGCCGCCGAGGTCGAGCCCGCGGCGGCCGTCGTCCCGGACCTGACCGCGGCGGCGTTCTTCGACGTCGACAACACGATGATGGTGGGCGCCTCGATCTTCTGGTTCGCCCGGGGACTGGCCGCCCGCAAGTACCTCACCGCCCGCGACATGTCGCGCTTCGTGTGGCAGCAGGCGAAGTTCCGGATCGCCGGCAACGAGAGCGCCGACGACATGCTCACCATCCGGGAGAGCGCGCTGGCCTTCGTCGCCGGGCGTCCGGTCTCCGAGATCATCCAGGCCGGCGAGGAGATCTACGACGAGCTCATGGCCGACCGGATCTGGGCCGGCACGCGGGTGCTGGCCCAGCAGCACCTCGACGCCGGGCAGCGGGTGTGGCTGGTGACGGCGACCCCGGTGGAACTGGCCAGCATCATCGCACACCGGCTCGGACTGACCGGCGCGCTGGGCACCGTGTCGGAGGTCGTCGACGGCCACTACACCGGCCGGCTGGTCGGCGAGCTCATGCACGGCGAGGCCAAGGCCGAGGCGGTCCGGGCGCTGGCCGCGCGGGAGGGCCTGGACCTCTCGCGCTGCACCGCCTACAGCGACAGCTCCAACGACCTGCCGATGCTGACGCTCACCGGCCGCGCGATCGCGGTGAACCCCGACACCGAGCTGCGTGCGGTGGCCCGCTCCCGCGGCTGGGAGATCCGGGACTTCCGCACCGGGCGCAAGGCCGCGAAGACCGTCGTCCCCGCCGTGGCGGCCGCCGCGCTCTCCGGCGGCGCGGTCGGCGGCGCACTGGTCCTCCGCCGCCGCAAGCTCAGCTGAGCCGTCGCGCCTCGGCGGGTAGCCCCTCTGCAGGGTCCCGCCGCGAGCCTGCGAGCGGTGGGGGGCAGAGGGGTCCTCTTTCAGGAGAAGACGGAGCGGCGCTGCAGGAGCAGCTGGTACAGCGACTGCTGGATGGTCTCGCGCACCTGGTCGGTGAGGTTGAAGACCAGCATCGGGTCCTCGGCGGCGGCCGGCCCGTAGGACGCCGTCTCGATCGGCTCGCCGAACCCGATCAGCCACTTGGACGGCAGCGGCACCAGCCCCAGCGGGCCGAGCGCCGGGAAGGTCGGCGTCACCGGGAAGTAGGGCAGGCCGAGCAGCCGGGCGAGGGTCTTGGCGTTGCCGAGCATCGGGTAGGTCTCCTCGGCCCCGACGATCGCGCACGGGATGATCGGCGCCCCGGTGCGCAGAGCCGCTGTGACGAAACCGCCCCGGCCGAAGCGTTGCAGGGTGTACCGCTCGCGGAACGGCTTGCCGATCCCCTTGAAGCCCTCGGGGAACACCCCGACCAGCTCGCCGCCGGTCAGCAGGCGCTCGGCGTCCTCGTTGCAGGCCAGCGTGGAGCCGAGCTTGCGCGACAGCGAGCCGATCACCGGCAGGTCGAACACCAGGTCGGCCCCGAGCAGTCGCAGCCGGCGCTGGGCCGGGTGGTCGTCGTGCAGCGCGACGGTCGCCATCATCGCGTCGAGCGGCAGCGTGCCCGAGTGGTTGGCCACCACGAGCCCGCCGCCGGTGTCGGGCACGTTCCCCACGCCGTGGGTCTCCACCCGGAACCAGCGGGAGAACAGCGGCCGCAGCGCCGGCAGCAGCACGTGGTCGGTGAGGTCGGGGTCGAAGCCGAACTCGTCGGTGTCGTAGTCGCCGGTCACCCGGCGCCGGAGGAACTCCAGGCCGCCGGCGACCTGATCGTCCCAGGAGGCGGACGACGGCTGAGGGACCCGCGGCTCGTCGTCGTCCCGCCGCAGCGGGATGACCCGCGCCTCAGGCATCGCGCACCGCCCGCAGCCCGGGGGACGGCGGCGTGGGCCGGAGCCGCTCCCCCACCGAGCCCGCCGTCGCGCCGACGCGGTGCACGAGGGCCTGTGCCCGCGAGGTCACCCGGGCGACCACCTCCGGCGGTATCACCGGCACGAGCGTGCTCGCGTAGTCGGCCAGCGCCTGCTCGGTGGTGAACTGCGGGGTGTAGCCGAACTCCTCGCGCAGCACGGTGGTGTCCACGACCCGGCCGAAGTTGAGGAAGCGCATCTGCTCCGGGGAGTAGTCGACGTAGCCGAACCGGCGGGTCAACCGGCCCAGCGAACCCAGCGCCGGCGAGGGCAACGGCACCTGGAGCCGGCCGAGCCGGCGGATGAGCTGCGACAGCAGCAACGTGCCCTCCCCACCGACGTTGACGGTGCCGGCGAAGTCGCCGGTGGTGGCCCGCGCCAGCACGGCCAGGGCGTCGTCCTCGTGCAGCAGCTGCACGCGGGCGTCGTACCCGAGCGCCGTGGGCACCAGCGGCATGCGCAGGAAGTGCGTCAGCACCGAGTCGATCCGCGGACCGATGAAGTTGGTGAAGCGCAGCGCCGCCACCCCGACGTCGGGACGGCGCCGGGCGAAGGACCGGACGTAGCCCTCGATGTCGAGGCTGTCCCGGGCGAAGCCCCCCGCGGGGACCCGGCGGGCCTGCATGGCCTCGGTGAAGACGGCGGGGTCGCGCGACGAGGCGCCGTAGACGGCGCTGCTCGACTTCAGCACGAATCGGCGGACCGACGCCGCCCGCTGGCACGCCGCCAGCAACTGCATCGTCCCGATGACGTTGAGCTCCTTCATCGGCCCCCGCCCACCGGAGCCGGCGGGTGTGGAGCTGATGTTCATGTGCACGACCGTGTCGACCGAGGCCGTCGCGATGACCTTGCTGATCAGCGGGTTGCGGATGTCGGCCCGCACGAACTCGGTGCGGCCCAGCCGGCGGAGCATCTCCGGCGACGGGGGGACGGTGTCCACCCCGATGACGCGCTGGATGGCACGGTCACGAGCGAGCTCGGCCGCCAGCGCACCGCCGAGCCACCGACTCACACCGGTGACCAGGACGACCGCGGGCGGCACGAGCCTCAGCTCACTTCTTGTTGCGCCGCTGGACGCGGGTCTTCTTCAGCAGCTTGCGGTGCTTCTTCTTCGCCATCCGCTTGCGGCGCTTCTTGATGACCGAACCCATGTGCGTGCTCCCGACGTCGTTGCGGCACGGCGGCCACCGTCGACCGAGAGGTCGCACCGGGCGCCGCGCGAGGTGATCAGCGCGTGTGCGACGACCCGGACCGGCCGGCCCGGCGTCGCTCGGCGTCCGAGCGTACCCGGCGCCCCCGCGGCGACGCTGCCGCGTGGGGCTGCCGGCATCCCGTGCCCACCCGCAGGGGTGGGGTGGTGCGATGTGCGGGCCCTCGATCGCGACGAGTGAGGGGCCCGGCCCCCTGCAGGGTCCCGCCGCGGCCCCGTCTCGGGCCCCGCCCTGAGCTTGCGAAGGGTGGGAGGACGGGGTCCTTCTACGGTGGGGGGCAGGGGGTCCTCTTTCAGGCGATGTCGGTGTAGGCGTCGCGCAGGTAGTCCTGGACGGCGCGCTCGGGCACGCGGAAGGACCGGCCGACGCGGACGGCGGCGAGCTCGCCGGCGTGCACGAGGCGGTACACGGTCATCTTCGAGACGCGCATCATGCTGGCGACCTCGGCGACCGTCAGGAAGGTGACGGCGGCGCGGGGGGCCGGGACCGGCGGGCGGCCG
>DASQNB010000601.1:0-6059 GCA_035645175.1 Geodermatophilus sp. | reverse complement strand
CCGCGGGTGATGTCGCGGACGTGCTCCCGGCCGGTGACCCCGGAGTCGAGCAGCCGGTGGGCGCCGGCGTAGACGATGTAGCCGCCGATCGTGCCGCCGACCAGCGTGGTGATCGCCAGGAAGGAGACCTCCTCGGGCAGCACGACGTTGCGCAGCGCCCGCCCCACTGGTGGACCGGAGGTGATTGCGATGTAGGCCGTCAGCGCGATCATCAGCAGGCCGAGGACGACGACGATCCGGTCCACGGCCACGCCGGCCTTCCGGCTGAGGAAGATGGCGATGGCGGCGGAGACGGCGCCGCCGATCCTCGGGTCCAGCCCGAGCATCGCGTCGAGGCCGAGGCCCGCGCCGGCGACGTTGCCGATGTTGAACACCAGCCCGCCGACCAGCAGGAAGGCGGCCATCACCCAGCCGAGGCCGGGCGCCACCAGGTTGCCCAGCTCCTGGGCGCGCCGGCCGCTGACGCCGATCACCCGCCACACGTTCAGCTGCAGCGCGATGTCGATGACGATCGAGACGGCGATGGCGAAGGCGAACGCGGCGCCCAGCTGGACGGTGAACGTCGTCGTCTGGGTGATGAAGCCGGGACCGATGGCCGAGGTGGCCATGAGGAACATCGCGCCGAGCAGGGTCGAGCGCGTGCTCGCGGCCATGCGGCCACCCGGGGCCCCGGTCGGTGGTGCGGCAGGGGCGCTCCCGGCGCTGCTGGGTTCGTGTGCCATGGCTCGTGCTCCCGGTCGGTGAGGTCGGCGTACCCGCCGCGGCGGTACGGACACCCCGGCGCGGACGGCCGGGCTTCCTGGCCGGACAACCTAGACAGTTGTTGAACGATCCGACAAGAGGATCGCTCACCTGTTCACATCCCCGCTACCGGTGTGCAGGATGGGGGGCATGGCAGCTCCCTCCGGCGCGGACGGCGACGGCCCCGCGCCCGGTGTCGACGCCGGCTGGCTGCGTGCGATGGCCGACGAGGTGCGCTCCTTCGACCGCTCCAGCACCGCCGAGCGGGTCGCCGAGCTGCTGCGTCACCGGGTGATCGAGGGCGACCTGGCCCCGGGCAGCCGGCTGTCGGAGGAACAGCTCGTCGACGTCCTGCACGTCTCGCGCAACACGCTCCGGGAGGCGTTCCGGCTGCTCACCCACGAGGGGCTGCTGGTGCACCGGCTGCACCGCGGCGTGTTCGTGCCCGAGCTCGACGAGGACGACCTGGTCGACCTCTACCGCCTGCGCCGCACCATCGAGTGCGACGTCGTCCGCCGGCTGGGCGTGCTCGACCCGGTGCGGCTGCGGCCGCTGCACGGCGACGTCGCCGCGGGGGAGGACGCCGCCCGCCGCGGCGACTGGGTCGCCGTCGGCACCGCCAACATGCGCTTCCACCAGCACCTCGTCGCCCTCGCCGGCAGCCGGCGCATCGACGAGACGGCGGCCCGCCTGCTCGCCGAGCTGCGGCTGGCGTTCCACGCCGTCGACGCCCCGCAGCGGCTGCACGAGCCCTACGTCAGCCGCAACCGTGCGCTGCTGGACCTGCTCGCCGACGGCGAGTCCGAGCGGGCGGCCAAGGAGCTCGAGGACTACCTGCACGACTCGGAGGCCGAGCTGCTGGCGGCCTTCCGCGACCGACCGAGGAGGACCCCGTGACCGCCACCCTGCCGCCCGCACCACCGCCCGCGCTGCCCGCCGCCGATCCCGCCGCCGCGCGTGAGCACTACCGCGCCGGCCTGGCCGTCCCGTCGTCGGGTTGGGCGCCGGGCTACACCCAGGCCAACCTCGTCGTCCTGCCCCAGGACTGGGCATACGACATGCTGCTGTTCGCCCAGCGCAACCCGCAGCCGGTGCCGCTGCTCGACGTGACCGACGCCGGTTCGCCGTCCACCGTGCTCGCGCCCGGTGCGGACCTGCGCACCGACCTGCCGCGCTACCGGGTGTGGCGGGACGGCGAGCTGGTCGACGAGCCGACCGACGTGACCGACCTGTGGCGCGAGGACCTGGTCGCCTTCCTGATCGGCTGCAGCTTCAGCTTCGAGACCGCACTGCTCGACGCCGGTGTGCCGGTGCGCAACATCGAGCAGGGCCGCAACGTGTCGATGTACCGCACGAACCGGGCGTGCCGGCCGGCCGGGCGGCTGTCCGGGCCGCTGGTGGTGTCGATGCGGCCGGTGCCCGGCGAGCTGGTGGCCACCGCGGTGCAGGTGACCGCCCGGATGCCCCAGGTGCACGGGGCGCCGGTGCACGTCGGCGCGCCGGGGGCGCTGGGCGTCGTCGACCTCGCCCGACCGGACTTCGGCGACCCGGTCGAGGCCGCCGACGGCGACGTCCCGGTGTTCTGGGCCTGCGGGGTCACGCCGCAGGCGGCGCTGATGGCCTCCCGTCCGCCGTTCGCGATCACCCACGCGCCGGGACACATGTTCGTCACCGACGTGCCCGACGCCGTCTACCGGCAGTAGAGGGACCACCCTGCCCCCCACTCCTCGCCAGCTCGGAGTGGGCCCCTGCAGGGTGGCCTCAGTCGGTGCCGGACTCCATCGCGGCCCGGTCGAGCAGCTCGTCGTGCGCCGACACCTGGCCGCGGGAGGCGATCGCCTCGGCCCCGCCCGCCTCCGACGCGTCGATCAGCCCGGTCGAGGCCGCCTGCGCGGCACCGATCGCGGCCGGCGTGGAACCGCCCACCATGCCGATCCGGGCGTACTGCTCCAGCTTGGCGCGGGAGTCGGCGATGTCCAGGTTCCGCATGGTGAGCTGGCCGATCCGGTCCACCGGGCCGAACGCGGAGTCCTCGGTGCGCTCCATGGACAGCTTGTCCGGGTGGTAGCTGAACGCCGGTCCGGAGGTGTCGAGGACCGAGTAGTCCTCCCCGCGCCGCAGCCGCAGCGTGACCTCGCCGGTGACGGCCATCCCGACCCAGCGCTGCAGCGACTCGCGCAGCATCAGCGCCTGCGGGTCCAGCCAGCGCCCCTCGTACATCAGCCGGCCGAGTCGCCGGCCCTCGGTGTGGTAGGTCGCGAGGGTGTCCTCGTTGTGGATCGCGTTGACCAGCCGCTCGTAGGCGGCGTGCAGCAGCGCCATCCCCGGGGCCTCGTAGACGCCCCGGCTCTTGGCCTCGATGATGCGGTTCTCGATCTGGTCGGACATGCCCAGGCCGTGCCGGCCACCGATGGCGTTGGCCGCCATCACCAGGTCGACGGCGGAGTCGAAGGTCTTGCCGTCGATCGCCACCGGCCGCCCGTGCTCGAAGCCGATCGTGACGTCCTCGGTGGCGATCTCGACCGCGGGGTCCCAGAACCGCACGCCCATGATCGGCTCGACCAGCTCGACGCTCGCGTCGAGGTGCTCGAGCGCCTTGGCCTCGTGGGTGGCGCCCCAGATGTTGGCGTCGGTGGAGTAGGCCTTCTCCGTGCTGTCCCGGTAGGGCAGGCCGTGCGCGACCAGCCACTCCGACATCTCCCTGCGGCCGCCGAGCTCGGTGACGAAGTCGGCGTCCAGCCACGGCTTGTAGATGCGCAGCGCGGGGTTGGCCAGCAGGCCGTAGCGGTAGAACCGCTCGATGTCGTTGCCCTTGTAGGTCGAGCCGTCGCCCCAGATCTGGACGCCGTCCTCGAGCATGGCGCGCACCAGCAGCGTGCCGGTGACCGCCCGCCCGAGCGGGGTGGTGTTGAAGTAGCTGCGGCCACCGGACCGGACGTGGAAGGCCCCGCAGGTCAGCGCGGCGAGACCCTCCTCCACCAGTGCCGCCCGGCAGTCGACCAGCCGGGCGAGTTCCGCGCCGTAGGCGGTGGCGCGGCCGGGCACCGAGTCGATGTCGGGCTCGTCGTACTGGCCGATGTCGGCGGTGTAGGTGCAGGGCACCGCGCCCCTGTCGCGCATCCACGCGACCGCCACCGAGGTGTCGAGACCACCGGAGAAGGCGATCCCGACGCGTTCGCCGACGGGCAGGGACGTGAGCACCTTGGACACGCGAGGAAGTATGCACGATGGTGAATGACCATGCGTGAGCGGGTGCGGCCGTCACCCGCGGACGACGTCGTAGCGGACGCAGACGAACTCGCCGTTGACCGCCTCCTCGGTGCGCACCAGCTCGAGCCGGCGGGGGAGCAGGGGCGCCCCGCCGCCGAGGGTGACCGGTGCGATCGAGACGACCACCTCGTCGAGCAGGCCACGGTCGGCGAACTGGCCGGCCAGGTCGCCGCCACCGACGACCCACACGTCGCGGTCCCCGGCGGCCGCCACCATCTCCGCGTGCACCTCGGCCACGTCGGCCGCGGTGAACCGGACGTCGGCGCCCGGCGGCCCGGTCAGCTCCCGGTGGGTGAACACCCAGGCCGGCACGGTGTAGGCCCACGCGCCAGGGTCGTGCTCCTGCACCCACAGATAGGTGGTGGCACCCATGGCCAGTGCACCGATGCGCTTCTCGAACTCCGTGTAGCCCATCGGGCCGTCGCCGTCGGACTCGCGGGAGAGCAGCCAGTCCAGCGAGTGCCGCTCGTCGGCGATGAAGCCGTCCAGGCTGGTGGCGGTGTAGTAGACGGTGCGGGTCATCGGTCCCTCCTGCTCAGCCAGTCGATCGGGTCCCCGGGATCGACGGCCAGGCCGGCGTCCCGGAGCAGGTGGCGCACGAGCAGCCGCCGGTGCGCGGAGAAGGTGAGGACGTGGGCGACGACGCTGCCGAGGACGAAGGTCTCCGGCGGGTCGCAGAGCGCGTCGACCAGCCGGTCGCCCCAGGCGCCGCGCCGGGCGACGTCGCGGACCGCGGCCAGCCAGCGCGGCGCCACGGCGTCGTGCCGGGCCAGCAGTGCGACCGGGTCACCGGCGCCGCGGGCGGGGGAGTCGGCGCCCTCGATCGAGGCCAGCCACACCTCCCTGGTCCACACCAGCGTGTCCAGGAGCGCGGCCACCGACTCCTCCCGGCCGCTCCACGGCAGCACCGACAGCCCGGGCAGGCGGGTGCGGCGGTACTCCTCGTCCGGCAGCTGCTTCGCGGTCTCGATCAGCGCGCGGGTGTCCTCGACGTCGTGGTGGACCAGCAGGGCGGTGACCTCGTCCGGTGCGCCGCGCCCGGGCTGGTCGGCCACCCACAGCGACATGGGCGGGTGGAAGTGGATGCCGTTGGGCGCCGGCAGCCAGTGCTCGTCGCGGGTGCGGGTGCGGATGCGGCCGTCGACCGGGGTGCCGGGGGAGCGGCCGTAGGCGCGCGCGAAAGCCCGGGCGAAGCCCTCGACCGACTCGTAGCCGGCGGCGAAGGCCGCCTCGGTGACGCTCGCCCCCTCCCGCAGCTGCCACGCCGCGCGCTCCAGCAGCACCCGGCGGCGCAGCGCCACCGGTGGCTCCCCGGCGCCCCGGCTCACCTGCCGCGCGAAGTACCAGGGGCTGGCGTAGGCGTCGCCGGCCATGTCGGGGAGCGTGCGGTTGTCCTCGTCGAGGACGGCGTCGATCAGCTCGCGGAGTCGGTCCCGCCCGGAGAGAGAGTCGTCGTCGGCCACGTCCGCGAGTCTGGCCGGGGACGGCGACGCGGCGCCCGACCGTTCTTGCCCTCTGGCCGGTACCGGGGGCGCGCGGTGTCACGGTTCTGTCATGTCCCCGGGGTTCGGGCGGCGGTGACCTGTGGGTGTGCCGGTCGCCATGCCTCGCACCGACCGCTGCGGCAGGCGAAGTGGGCCAACAGCCGGATCAGGGAGGCGGCCACGCAGATCCTGGTGGCCTGACGAGCGCCTCGGGCACGGGGAGAGGAGCCGCCCGGTCGTGGGTGCTGCTGCCCGACCGCGGACTGACGACGTGTCCAGACCGGTGGTGGCGGTCCTGGGCACGGGCACGATGGGCGCGGGGATGGTGCGCTCGCTGCGCCGCGCGGACCTCCCCGTCCGGGTGTGGAACCGCGACGCAGGCAAGGCCGGGCGCTCACCGACACCGGCGCGGAGGCCTTCGACTCGCCCGGCGAGGCGGTGGCCGGCGCCGACGTCGTCCTCACCATGCTGCTGGACGCCGACGCCGTCCTCGACGTGGTCTGGCAGGCGTCCCCGGCAGCCGGCACGGTGTGGCTGCAGACCTCGACCGTGGGGCTGGAGGGC